>JAADGA010000181.1:0-4044 GCA_013152615.1 Alphaproteobacteria bacterium | reverse complement strand
GCTTCTTTTTTGTCCCTATCAGAATTTATGCTCTGCTGTGTAATCTCGCTATGGCAGTCAGAAGACGGGTTCGCCCGAGGCCCAAGCGGCAAAGCCCCGGCTAAGGATATCACCCATTATCCGATGATGCGCGGTGTGATGATCCCGGGGGGAGGTGAGAACCATTGAGAGCCATAGAGCATAGAGCCGCCCTTCTCATGAAGTCAGCATATGTCCGGCCCTTTTCATGTGGCAACACGTCCACACAGGCAAGACGGAAATACGCCCCAACAGCCACATCCGATCAGTGATAACAAAATCTGCATCAATCATCAAAATCTCCCATAAAAGGCAGAGTGAATCATATTCCAGATAATTTGTGAATCCTGCTACTTAAACAGGCTCTAAAATGGTGTGCCGTCTTCCGTGACCAGACCGGCCGCGATAAACTTGTTTTTCAGCGGGGTGAGCTGGCGCTGATAATGGCGCCATTTATGGACCGAACTGCTATATATAGGCTGACGCACCTGAGCAGCACTTGCGGTTGATGATGCTGTTCCGGCACTATGGAAATCAAGCACCGCGGCCTCCCACGGCATGCCACACCAATCCAGAACCCGCCGGGCCTCGCTTTCCGGATTATGGACGACATCTTCATAGGCGACATCGATAATCTCCCCGGGCATCACCCGGTGCCAATGATCCATCAGCGCGCGGTATAGCAGGTAATAATCCCCAAGCTCATCAAGGTCATATGAAAAGGAATAAGTCTGATTAAACAACGTCTTGTAGATGGCATAGCAGCTATCCATAGGATCGCGGACCAGATGAATGATCCGGGCCTTGGGCAGGGCTTTGCGGATCAGGCCGCAATAGAGAAAGTTGAACGGCAGCTTGTCGACATAATAGCGGCTTTGCCCGATCCCCTGACGAACCGACCTCAGATAATTTCTGCCGAGCTGCTCAAAATCCATCACCAGCGATGCGCTGAGGGTTGACAAATCATCCCGGGGCCGCCGGGCCAGTGTTTCGCGGATCTGGTCGGTCATGGCTATCGGAAAATCGGATGTTTCCCCGACCGACATCACCTGACTGTGACTGGCCAGCATCCGTTCAATCAGGGTGGTTCCGGTCCGGGGCATACCAACGATAAATATTGCCCCCTCCTGTTCACAGCTGCCGGTTTTGTCCTTGAAAACATCTTTGGTATAATGCTGCATGATATCGGTCAGGCTGGCATGCTCGCTGTTTGCATCATAATTCAAATGCTGCCGCCGGAGCCCGGCCCCCGTCTTCAGGGCGCTGAACGATTGGTCATAGTTCCCCACATCCTCATATTCCCGGGCGAGAGCATAATTGAAATACATCGAAGCCTCCCAGTCTTTCAATCCGGCGGCAATATGCTTTTCCAGCTGGTCAATATGATTGTTATCTTTGGTCGATTTGCCTAAAATTGATCGCAAATGTACAGCAGCACCATTTTCCGGCGACATTTTCAATAAAGTTTCGAGGCTTTGCTCCGCGCCGTCACTATCCCCGAGAAAGAAGCGGGTTGTCGCCAGATTAAACAGAATTTCCGGATTGTCGGGAACCAGCTTCCGGGCATGCTCAAACAGCTTTTCGGCCCCGGCGAAATCTTCACACTGGCTCATCATCAGCCCCGCAGCCATGAGCATTTCCGGATTTTTCGGTGACAGCGCGGCGGCCTTTGCCGCGGCGGCAGCGGCGTCACGCCGTCGGCGCAGTCCCAGCAATATCCGACCCTGTTGCAGCAAAAAATCCGGCGTATCCGGCGCTTTCTCAAGCACAGAGCTGATCCGGTCAAGCGCGGCCACCGGGTCTTCGCCGACCATCGCGATCTCACTGGCAAAATAGAGCACCGCGACATTGCCGGGATATTTTTTTATCAGGTCGTGGCTCAGGCGCGTCGCCGCCTCATCCCGCCCCTGACCAAGCAGATGAAACCCCTCACCAACAAGGGTTTCCGGATTTTGCCGCCCGGGGGCCGGCTGGTTGAAATTATCTGAATTCATTATTTTCCCTGATTTGCCATTATTGCTCAAAACCACTGCACATTATCATGCCTGTTGTGTCTTTAACAGGGCCTGTTGCAACGGCCCGATATGAGGGCCAAAATTACGCCAGCGACCGGATGATTTTTGGTAAAGCGGTTCGCGGACCTGCCATACACTGGCGGTTTTAACAATATTATCCAGCCGGTGAAATTGCAGACAGTCATCACTCCAGTCCAGATCGCAAAAATTTAACAGCGCCGCGATAACCGGCTCTGGCTCCCGCACCAGATCATCATAATTTACCTCGTGAATATTGTGGCCAAACAGCGCCTTCCAGTGGCTCATCAGCCGGTGACACTGATTGTAATAATGAGCAATATTTTCAAGGTCGGTGGCATAATTCATCCCGTTACCAAGGCGCAGGAAATAAACCGACAGACAATTATCCAGCGCGTTACGGCTGGTATAAATCATTCTGGCGTTGGGGAACAGGCTCTTGAGCAAGCCGAGATGCAGGAAATTATCCGGTCGTTTATCGGTAATATACCCAGCAGCAGGGAATAATTTCTTCAGGTGATCAAGATAGTCGCGAGCGAGATTGCCAAGCTTTGCATGGTCAAGCGCCGCCAGCGATGCCGGATATGGTGCCAGTTGCTGTTCTATTTGCCGGACGAAAAAATCGACCTCCCCACCGGCCGTTACCAATGGATGACTGGCGAAAATCTGTTCGGTCAGGGTCGAGCCCGAGCGAAACATGCCGCAGATAAATATTGGCCGGGCGGTGGAAACCGGCTCGATCCGATCAAACCATTCCCGTGAGAACTGCTGGATCAGGTCATCGGTCAGCTGTTGCTGCCTGAGCTTGTCATAGGGGCTAACCGTTTGTTTATTATAGTAATTAGCCTGATTATAATATTGGAATGCCTCATCATATTGTCCACAGTCATTCAATGCCTTCCCCAGGGAAAAATACAGGTTAATCCGGGTTGACAGTTCAATGGTGGATTTGCGCGCCCCGCGTTTCAGTCTCCTGATCACCGGATCGTCGGGGTCGGTAAATGTCCTGACCTCACCGAGGCGGGCAAGCGCCGGATAATAAAACGGATCACGGTCAATAATTTTCCGGAACAGCCCTTCGGCGGCGGCTTTATCCCCGGATTGCTCATACAGGTTGGCCAGATTAAACTGCGCTGATATATAATCCGGCTTTAATTTCAATGCCGTCTCCAGCGCCGCCCGCGCCTTCTGCTCCTGACGGAGATGATCCGTATAGATAACCGCCATATTCAGATGGACTTCCTCGGGCCGACTGATGTTATATTTCAGCGCCTCGCCATAGGCGGCGATGGCGGCGTCATAATGGTGATGCTGTTTTAATAAAATCCCGAGGTTATAATGACTGTCCGCCAGGTGGGGGGCGCGGCCAAGCAGTTTTTGATAGCAGGCAATCGCTTTTTCCCCCTCATCCGCCTGCTGATAGCTATTTGCCAGATATTCATACAGGCGGTAATCATCGGGGGCCAGCGCGATCATTTCCTCAAAACCGGTCGCAGCTTCCAGAAAGCGGCCCTGTTGATAAAGCGACTGTGCCGCGGCAAATTTGCGGGAAATTACGGTATTCGTCACCAGAATAACTCCATAAAACGGCTATATTAGCCTGACTTTACCCGGAAAATCTACAGGCAAAACAGTTCGGTATTGCCACCGGTGGCGACGGTGTTGACGGTCAGGGTTTTTTCACTGGCAAAACGCAGCATATAATGCGGTCCGCCGGCCTTGGGACCGGTGCCGGACAGCCCGTGGCCGCCGAACGGCTGAACCCCGACCATCGCCCCGACAATATTGCGGTTGACATAAGTATTGCCGACATCAAGTTTATTGAAAATCTCGTCCGCCGTCGCCTCAATCCGGCTGTGGATACCAAGGGTCAGGCCAAAACCCAAGGCCCGAACCTGCTGTAGAATAGCGTCAAGATCACGGGCCTGATAACGCAGAATATGCAGTATCGGCCCGAAAACTTCCCCGGTTAACTGCTCAAGCGAGTTGATCT
>JAADGA010000180.1 GCA_013152615.1 Alphaproteobacteria bacterium | reverse complement strand
ATCAGAATGTCTTCCTTGTTCCTGATATAATAATAGAGCGTCGGCTTGGTCACCTGATGGCGGCGGGCAATATCCTCAAGCGAGGTCTTGTAATAGCCTTTCTCCATAAAGGCCGCCGCCGCATGACGCAGAATGGCATCAAGCTTGATTTGTCTTTTCTCTGCCCGATTAGCGCCGGGCTTTGAGAGTTTCAGTTTCTTTACCATCACACCGATCTTGCCAATATTGTTTATCCATTCTATATTGTTACCCATGAGTAACTTTGATTCAACATATTTTCAGGAGAAAGTCAAAATGTCTGATCAAGCAACTGCCCCGCTAACGTCTGACCCGATCGTGATCGTCGGCATGTCCCGTACCCCGATGGGCGGATTTCAGGGTATTTTTACCAGCCTGAGCGCTGCGGATCTTGGCTCAGTAGCCATCAGCGGCGCGGTGGAAAACGCCGGTATCGAACCAGAGGATATTGATCAGGCCGTTATCGGCTGTGTCCTCACGGCCGGACAGGGACAGGCCCCGGCACGGCAGGCAGTCCTCAAGGCCGGGCTGCCGCAGGATGTCGGCGCAACCACGGTCAATAAAATGTGCGGATCGGGCATGCAGGCGGCGATGATGGCCCACGACAGTCTGGTCGCCGGATCGGCGGATATCATGATTGCCGGCGGCATGGAAAGCATGACCAACGCCCCCTACCTGCTGCCAAAAATGCGTGGCGGCGCCCGCCTCGGTCACGGCGCGGTCAAGGACAGCATGTTTCTCGACGGTCTCGAAGATGCCTATGACAAAGGCAAGCTGATGGGGGTTTTCGCCGAACGGACCGCCCAACATTACCACTTCAGCCGCGAGGCTCAGGATGATTTTGCCATCTGCTCGCTCAACCGTGCCAATGCCGCGATCAAAAACGGTTATTTCAGCGACGAGATTTCACCGGTCACCGTCACCAACCGCAAAGGCGAGATGAGCTATGACACCGATGAACAGCCGGGCAAGGCAAAGCCTGAAAAAATCCCGACCCTGCGCCCGGCCTTTACCCGCGACGGCACCGTGACCGCCGCCAATTCCAGCTCGATTTCCGACGGTGCGGCGGCGCTGGTGATGATGAAATTATCCGAAGCCAAAAAACGCGGCCTCACCCCCCTCGCCAAAATCGTCGGCCACAGCAGTCATGCCCAGGCCCCGGAATGGTTTTCCACCGCCCCGGTCGGAGCCATCAAAAAACTCTATCAAAAAACCGGCTGGAGCGACAGCGATGTCGATCTTTATGAAATTAACGAGGCCTTTGCCGTGGTCACCATGGCGGCGATGCATGACCTTGATCTCAGCCATGACAAGGTCAATATTCACGGCGGGGCCTGTGCCATGGGCCATCCGATCGGTGCCAGCGGCAGCCGCATTCTCGTCACCCTGATTGCCGCCCTTAAAACCCACCATAAAAAACGCGGTATCGCCGCCCTGTGTATCGGCGGCGGCGAGGCGACCGCGATGGCAGTGGAGCTGATGTAAGATGTTGCTTGATGATGACCAGAAAATGATCCGGGATATGGCCCGGACTTTTGCTCAGAATGAACTGGCTCCGCACGCGGCAGAGTGGGACCGGACGGGTAATGTTCCCACGGCTATATTGCGTCACATGGGTGAGCTTGGCCTGATGGGGATGACGGTGCCGGAACACTGGGGCGGGGCGGGGACCGATTATGTCTCCTATGCGCTCGCCTTAATGGAAATTGCCGGTGGCGACGGCGGGGTCAGCACCATCATGAGCGTCAACAACGCCCCGGTCTGTGCCGCCGTCCTGACCGAGGGCAGTGAGGCGCAAAAGGAGAAATTCCTCAAACCGCTGGCCCGGGGTGAAATGATCGGTGCCTTCTGCCTGACCGAGCCACAGGCCGGTTCCGACGCCAGCATGCTCAAAACCCGGGCACAGAAAACCGCCGATGGCTGGGTGATCACCGGCACCAAACAATTTATCACCTCGGGCCAGATCAGTGGTGCCGCGATCATCTTTGCGGTCACCGACCCCGCGCGCGGCAAGAAGGGCATCTCCGCCTTTTTGGTACCGACCGACCTGCCCGGCTATACTGTCGCCGGGGTTGAAGACAAACTCGGCCAGAAATCATCGGACACCTGTAGCCTGGTTTTTGACGATATGAAAGTCAGCGATGATATGTTGCTCGGCACCGAAAATGACGGTTACCGGGTGGCGTTGGCCAATCTGGCAACCGGCCGCATCGGCATTGCCGCCCAGAGTGTCGGCATGGCGCGCGCCGCCCTTGATTTTGCCATTCACTATGCCAATGAGCGACGGGCGTTCGGCAAAACCATCATTCACCATCAGGCGGTCGGTTTTCGCCTCGCCGATATGGCGACACGGCTCG
Source organism: Alphaproteobacteria bacterium (assembly GCA_013152615.1). Classification (GTDB taxonomy): domain Bacteria; phylum Pseudomonadota; class Alphaproteobacteria; order Sphingomonadales; family Emcibacteraceae; genus Paremcibacter. Next base: position 1,696 of record JAADGA010000180.1, on the reverse strand, counting down.
AAGCCGCGCGGCTGATGACGCTGAATGCCGCCGCGCTGAAAGATCGGGACATGCCGTGCCTGACCGAGGCGTGCATGGCAAAATTATTTGCCTCCGAAATGGCGGAACAAGTGTGTTCGGCGGCGCTCCAGACCCTTGGCGGCTATGGCTATCTCAAGGATTTCCCGCTTGAGCGCCTCTACCGCGATGTCCGGGTCTGCCAGATTTACGAAGGCACCTCCGACATTCAGCGCCTGATCATCGCCCGCGCGATGAGTGACTAGGGGCAGGTCCTAACATAATCACTCATCGCCATCACCGCCTCAGAACCAGAAGCGAATGCCGCTAACGAAAGAAAAATTACTGACATTATCGCCATTGGCAAGGACCATGTCGGCAGTCTCACCAAATTTCCGGTTCCAGGTGACGCCGATATAAGGGGCGAATTTCCGCCGGATTTCATAGCGCAGCCTGAGGTCAAGCTGAATATCGTTAAGGCCCTTGCCGATGTTATAGTCCCGAACCCTGCTTGCGGCAAAATTGGCCTCAATGCGCGGCTGCAATATCAGCCGCTGGGTAAATAGCAGGTCATATGACGCGGTAAGACGGGCGGATATATCGCCCTTGTTGCTGACGAAGATCGCCGGTTCCACTTCAAACCAGTAAGGGGCCAGCCCCTGAAAGCCGATCACCGCAAAAACCCGGTCGCCCGGCGCCCCGGTGCCAAAGGCGGTGTCATAACGCGCCCCGACCTGAAAGTCCCAGAAGGCCGCGACGGTACGGCTATACAGGGCTTGTAATTCCATTTCACCACTGTTGACAGAAATGTCTTTCTGGCCCTGAAACTTGACCCACAGTTTATTATAATCGGTACCGCGCCAACCCTGAGTATCCCAGATTAACGCATTATTGCCCTTGTTGGCACTATATTCAAACTCCTCGGCCAGGATCTTGCTGACCGTCATCATATCGGTCTCCTCAAAGCCGCCGATGTGCAGATATTCATAGCCGTCGGCATAGGCATTGGGATCACGCGCCCCGGCGGGCGCACTGCCGCCCTGCATGGAGGAATTGCCCATTGATTTCATTTTGCCTGAAGTCATCTTCATTTTACCTGAAGTCGTCTTCATCTTGCCGGATGGTTTCTTGCCGTTAGCAGACTCCATTTTCATCTTGCCGGACGGTTTTTCCACCTTGGCGGACTCCATTTTCATCTTGCCGGAATATTGGGCAAATGCCGGGAGAACCGGCAAAGCGAGTGCCAGTACTGATATGGCGGCGAATGTTTTATAGATAGTTTTCGACATAATTTTCTCCTCCCCGGATTACGCGACCACGACTTCACGGAACATACCGGCAGCCATATGATAAAGCAGATGGCAATGAAACGCCCAGCGGCCATCATTATCAACCGTGACCAGCATACTCACCCGCTGTGCCGGCTGAACCGCAATCGTGTGTTTTCTTACCTGAAATCCGCCGCCCGGAGATTCGAGATCGGACCACAGACCATGCAGATGCATCGGATGGGCCATGGTGGTGTCATTATGAAAGATGACCCGTATTCTCTCGCCCTTGGGAAAATGTATTGGTTTGGCTTCATTAAGCTTTTGGCCGTCGATCGACCAGATAAAGCGCTCCATATTACCGGTTAAATGCAGCTCGATTACCCGGCTCGGCACTCTGTTATCCGCCACCGGATGAACAGACTTTAAAT
>JAADGA010000179.1 GCA_013152615.1 Alphaproteobacteria bacterium | reverse complement strand
ATTACGGGATGCCGTCGGCACCGCGCTTTGTTTTCTCGCCGGTAAAGCAACAGGATTTTCTGGAAATGCCGGTGACGACAGTGGTCATCATGGGACGCAAGATTCCGTGTGGCGGCGGTGGATATTTTCGCTTGTTACCTTACGCCCTGTCAAGGTTTGCCATGCGCAGGGTCAATCAAAAAGACGGCAAACCCTGTATCTTTTATTTCCATCCATGGGAAATAGACCCCGGTCAGCCCCGACAAACCCAGGCCAGTCTTAAATCCAGATTCAGGCATTATACCAACCTCGGGGTTATGCAACGGAAAATAATACGGGTTCTGACGGATTTTAACTGGGACCGTATGGACCGGGTTTTCCTTGGGGGACAGGGTTAGGCAATGCAGATAAAAATACAGGATATTTTCGGGGATTGCCGACAGTGGGATCAGTATGTTGACAAACATGATCAGGCAACAGTCTATCATTTATCCGCCTGGGGGCGGGCCGTTGCTCAGAGTATGGGCCATAAATGCTACTATATCTATGTTGAAGACAAGGGAGAGATTCAGGCCCTCATTCCGCTCATTCATGTAAAAAGCCTGTTGTTTGGCAAGGCGTTACTTTCGGTCGCCTTTGCTACCGGTGGCGGGCCGTTGTTCAATACGGCGGAATCGCTGGCGGTTCTGGACCGGGAATGTCGCAGGCTGGCGGCAAAGCTCGGCGTGGATTATCTTGAATGCCGGAATATGGCGGTGATTCATGATGATTGGCCGACCAAGCGGGAAACCTATTCGATCTTCCGTAAAGCCCTGTCGGCGGATAATGAGGAAAATCTGAAAGCCATCCCGCGCAAACAACGGGCAATGGTGCGAAAAGCCATTAAATTTGGCCTGAAGGCCGTGATTGATGACCGGCCCGACCGGTTATTCTCGATGTATTCCGAAAGTGTCCGCAATTTGGGCTCTCCGGTCTTCCCTAAAAAATTATTCTATTGTTTAAAACAGCAATATGGTAAAAATTGTGAAATCCTGACCATAGAAACAGATCAGGGAAAGCCGGTCTCCAGCGTGATGACATTTTATTTCCGTGACGAGGTTGTGCCCTATTATGGTGGCGGCACGGTTGAGGCGCGGGCATTGGCGGCCAATGATTTTATGTACTGGTCGCTGATGGCACGGGCGGTAACGGAAAAAGGCAGCAGGATATTTGATTTTGGCCGCAGTAAAAACGGTACCGGCGCGTTCAAGTTCAAGAAGAACTGGGGGTTTGAGCCAAAAGCGCTGAATTATGAGTTTATTCTGGAGAAAGCGCATGAAATACCGGATATTAATCCGCTTAATCCCAAATATCAGTTAATGATAAAGGCGTGGAAGAAGCTGCCGCTACCAATAGCCAATATAATCGGGCCATTGATTTCAAGGTCGCTGGGATAAAAATTCGACTATCGTAATCTTTTTGAAACCAGTCTGGGGCATAAAGACAGTTACAGTTGGGTGCAATTGGGAAATACAGATTATCGGGAAAAATAAATGGCTGAAATGAACGAGCTGGAAATCAGGCAACAATGGCGCAATGCCGGCATGGCGGTGGCGGCGGTTATGGTCGTTGTTATGGTCGCTTTTTTCGGAACGATAAAGACACTGGTGCTGACCTGGTGGGACAAGCCGGAATATAATTACGCTCTGTTAATCATCCCGGTTATTATCTATCTGGTTTACGAACGCCGCGAAATATTCTGGAAAATCGCGCCGAAACCATCGTGGCTGGGGCTTGTCCTGCTGCTGGCCGGTGGTGCGGGCTGGGTGATGGGGGATGTTGCGGATGCCAATGTGATCCGGCAGTTCGGTCTGGTCATCCTGATTCAGGGCTGTTTGCTGACTATTCTGGGCAGACGGGTCGTCCTTGCCTTGTTATTTCCTTTCTTTTACATGATTTTCCTGATCCCTTTCGGTGATTTTCTGGTAACGGCTTTGCAGGATTTTACCACGGATTTCATCGTCACCATATTGCATCTGATGAATATTCCGGTCTATGTCGAGGGGGTATATATTTCCATTCCCGCCGGTAATTTCGAGGTGGCTGAGGCCTGTGCCGGTCTCAGATTTCTGGTGGCGACGGTGGCGCTTGGCACGCTGATGGCCAATGTTGCCTATAAGACTGCCGGCCGCCAGATTATCGTAGTCATCCTGTCGTTCATTGTGCCGGTTATTGCCAATGGATTCAGGGCAACCGGCATCATACTCATTGCCCATTGGTGGGGACTAAAATACGCCACCGGGGTTGATCATATTATATTTGGCTGGATATTTTTCGCGTTTGTTCTGCTGATTTTTATTTCGATCTCCATGACTTTTACCAACCGGGGGCTTCATGACGGCTACATTAATTTTGCAAAAAAATACTGGTTGAATAATAGCAGAATAACCCCGGCAAAATTTATTCCGTTCGTGATAATCGCGGCGGTCCTTACCGGGATTGTGCCGGTTTATGTTTCTGTTATTGAGCAGCGGTATCAGGCTTTTGAGCATTATACCCTGTCTCCCGAAACCCGGATACTGGGCCAGGATATTTCAAAGCAAGCCAACTGGAAGCCCTATTATGGCGGCGCTTCCCAGACTTTTCAGTTTCGCAAGCAGCAGGCAGCAGGGGCGGTTGATACATTTATAGCCTATTATAAATATCAGAATAATGACAGTGAAATGATCCGTTTCGGCAACGGGGTTGTGCCAGCTAAAATTTGGGAACAGGTGGGGAGTAGAAAAATAAATCCTGCCTTGTCCGGATTGGATTTCCCGGTTAATGAAGTCATATTACAGTCAGGGATACAGAGAAGGCTGGTATGGTACTGGTACTGGGTTGATGGCCGTTTCAGCAGCAGTAAATACGAAGCCAAGCTTCTGGGGGCAAAGGCGGAGCTTTTTGGCGGACGGCTGGATTCCGCCGTTATCGCAGTTTCTGCGCTGGTTGACCGGAATAATATTAAGCAAAAGAGGAAACAACTGGCAAAGCTTGCCGCTAGTCTGCCTCGCTTTAAAACCATGATATCACAACCAGATCAGGGCGGTAAAATCAGGGCAGGGGTCCATTGATTTTGGGCAATTCTGCTGTCGGACTATAACCTTCTACCGGAATATTTTTTTAGAATGAGGTATATTCAGAGAATTATATTATGCGTATGGGCCATTCTCGCGTTGAATATCGTCCCGGGATATGCTGATGAAACCGGGATGACATTACCGGAGGTTATTCTTAAAATCACCCCGTCAGTGGTGGCAATAGCGACGGAGGAACCGCTCAGAAGTCCAAGAATCCTTATGAGAGGCACGGGCTTTGTTGTCTATGACGGCCTTCATATCATTACCAATGCCCATGTATTGCCACGGCCGGTGGACATGAAGTATAATGAGAAAATAGTTGTTATGATCGGGCGGGGCCAGAATCCTGATCTGCGCTATGCCAGGATTGTCCGTATCGACCGGCAGCATGATCTGGCGTTATTAAAGGTCGGCGGCCATAAAATCCCTAAATTTACCCTGGGTTCAGGTGGTCTGATTGCTGAAGGAACAGATATTGCCGTGACCGGTTTTCCGATCGGCTCGGTACTCGGCTTATACCCGGTAACCAACAAGGGCATTATTTCCGCGATAACGCCGATCGTAATCCCGCAGCTAACGGCTCATTATCTTAACCCGAAAGTAATTTCCCAGACGCGCTATGATGTTTATCAACTGGATCTGACGGCCTTTCCCGGCAATAGCGGAAGCCCGATGTATAATGCGACAACAGGTCGGGTGGAGGGGATATTGAACAGCGTTGCCGTTCGGGGAACCAAGGAAAACGCGCTGACTAACCCGAGTGGCATCTCCTTTGCCATTCCGGTCATTTATTTACGTAACCTGCTCCGTGACGCCGGTTTGAAGTAACCGCAATTATCAGGAGGGTGTTTTTTCAGGCCCGTGATGCCGGTCTGAAGTAACCGCAATTATCAGGAAGGTATTTTTTCAGGCCCGTGATGTTGGCCTGAAGTAACCGGAATTATCAGGAGGTTATTTTTTCGGGGTTATCTCTTCCGGTTTTTTTTCACCGGTTTTCTTGATATCT
>JAADGA010000178.1 GCA_013152615.1 Alphaproteobacteria bacterium | reverse complement strand
CTATTTGACCGCAACCACACCGCGTACCATGACAAAATCTGGCTTCAGCAGGGTGGAGATATCTGTTAGCGGATTGGCGCGGGCAGCGATGATATCCGCCGATTTACCCTTTGCCAGCGTGCCGATACTGTCGGACAGGCCGAGCAGGTCGGCGGCACTGACCGTCGCAGCAATCAGTACGTCTTTCCGGCTCATCCCGGCCTTGACCATCAGCACCAGTTCCTGACCATTGATGCCGTGGACACTGACGCCGCTATCGGTGCCAAAGGCGATTTTTACCCCGCCCTTGTAGGCGATATTGAGGGCATGAGCCATGATCGGCCCGACCCGTTTGGCCTTTGCCGCAACTTCGGGCAGGAAAAATCCCGGCTTGTTGGTGGCAATATCGACCACGGTCTTGCCAGCGAGCAGGGTCGGCACCAGATAGGCCCCGGTCTTGCGGAACAGCTTGACCGTACCCTCGTCGAGATAGGAGCCATGCTCGATTGAATCAACTCCGGCCCTGAGTGCCGCCTCAATTCCCGCCTTGCCGTGGGCGTGGGCGGCAACCTTGCGCCCCATCATATGGGCGGTCTGGACGATGGCGGCCTGCTCGGCGTCGGTGAATTGCTGGCCGGTGCCGGTGGCAATTTTGCTCAATACCCCGCCGGTGGCGACATATTTGATCATATCGGCACCGTATTTTATCTGGTCGCGGACTGCGCGGCGGCAATCATCGGCACCGTTACAGATGCCGCTGTTGGGGGTGCCAAAAACATCGGGGCGAAAGCCATTGGTATCGCCGTGGCCGCCAAGCGGTGATATTATATAGCCGCTGGCGACAATGCGGGGGCCGAGGATCTGGTCCTTGCGGATGCTGTTGCGGATGGCAAAGACCGCTTCACGCGGACCGCCGACATTGCGGATGGTGGTAAAACCGGCATTAAGGATGCGCCGGGCATAGACCGAGCCGATCAGGGCATATTCCGATTCGGTGGTGGTCACCGCCTTTTCGCGCGCGTGTGCGGTCATCTGTTCGGTGACATGGGTATGGCTGTCAATCATACCGGCCATGACAAAACGGTTTTTCAGCTCAATAATTTTTACTTTTTCCGCCCCGGCAACATCGGCGGCAGAGATATAGCCATTGCGAATATCAAATATTTTACGGTTTTTTATCACAATGCTCTGTCGGGATCGCGGCGGCTTGCGCGCGTCCGCCATCAAGGTTCCGGCGTGAATAATGATCCATGTATCCGACTTTTTGGCGACAGCTTCACCGGAGAATATCCCGATGGTGACCCCGATAGCCACGAGCATCCAAAAGAGTTTTTTCAGCATTTTTTCCTCCCTGATTATTATTAGAGTATCCGTGTTGGTCAACGGTAATTCCGGCCCCCGATTCAAGCTATTAATATATATCCACCAGCAGTGATCAGGAGTATCCCGCCAGCATATCCGATCCAGTGGCCGTGGGGAACCAGCTTTTCAAATAATATAAAAAGCGCCAGACCGGCAATCCAGTATAGATTCATAATGCCGCCGAAAAATAATAATGTCATCAGTATCCAGCAGCAGCCAAGACAAAAAGTGCCATGTTCAGCCCCCATCAGGAGCGCACTGTGGCGTTTTCTTTCTGTTAAAAAATGGACGGGGTTGCGGCACTGGCGGAGGCAGGCGCGTTTAAGCGGGCTGAATTGATAAAGCCCCGCCGCCAGCAGAATTCCGGCTCCGAGATACCCGCTGGTTACCATCATGGTCGTCGGCGAAACAAGGGAGCGCAGTTCCAGTGTCCATTGCAGCAGGGTGGCGAAAAAGCTGAAAACAGCCCAGATGGTCAGATATCCGATCAGGAAAAGAACGGGTTTAACAATGACATATTTCCTGTTGTCTTGCCCGGTTTCGTTCCTGTTTTCTTCCCTGTTTTTGGGGCACCGGTCCAACGCGGCGAAGAGCAGAATTGTCGGTGCGGCACTCGGCAGCATCATTGCTGTCATCATAACCCACCACATCAGGAAGATAAGAACGAAATAGCTCGGCGTCCATGGGGCCGTTATCATCAGCACCGGGACCGCCATATCCGTCATTTCAAGCGCCGACTGCGGCATACCGATACCGAATATGGTGAATAAAACCGACGCGATGACGACAGATGACAAGCCGATAATGATGATCCGGCGATCATGGCGAAGAAGTAATTCAAGCGCACGGGACATCAAAGTCTACTCCGGCATTAAAGTCTACTCAGGTATCAAAGTCTACTCGGGCAATTATAGTCCACTCGGGCAATTATAGTCTACTGTGGCATTAAATTCTACCCGGGCATTTTTCGAAGGCTATGCCGCTTTTCTGATGGGACCGTTATTGTTGATGTGGATCCGGTTGAACTGGCCGTAACTCTGCTTCAGGCTTAACTTGATACTGCCGGTCGCTTCGGTGCTGGCGCTGCCCATCTCGGCAATGTCATATTCAAAGCCGTGGGGCAGGTCAATCCTGACACGATGGATGTCTCCCGTTATCGGATTGCGGATGGGTTCCCCCACCGTCTCAAAAACACCGGGAACCACGATTTTTCCAATCCGCTCCTCTATATCAATCTCCAGCGTTATCGGTTTTGACAAGGTTTCAAGTTTAGTTGGACACATGGCTGAATAGACCGACCACACCGTCGTCATCGGGTCAGTTTCTTCACCATGAAAAATTTTAACAATGGCGTCACGCTGGGCGTCACTCGCCTGATCATCAACGATAATCTGCATTTTGCCGTTGCCTTCATGCACCGGGCCGGGCCACCAGACAACCATGGCCACCCGCAGTCCGTCGAGAGATATATCGCCAAAATGCCCCTCATCGATTTGATAGCCGACAGCCGCCTCGCAATTCTCGTTGGTCGGCAAGGCGTTAAACTGACACGGGCAGCCGTAATCGCAATTACAGTTGCCAAATCCTTCGCCCTTTATTTCCCATGGTATCATTTATATTCCCCTTTCCCGTTTTTTATAAATTAATTCATTCTAATATGTTAACATAAACTTTATATATTAACAAATAGAAATGATACTTCTCTACGGGATTATAAATCCTGCCAGTAGCGCGGGATGAACAGCACCAGCACGGTAAGGAATTCAAGCCGGCCAACGATCATGCCAAAGCCCATTAACCATTTGGCACTGTCGGAAATATGGCCGAAATTTCCACTGGGTCCAATCGCATCGCCAAGGCCCGGGCCAACATTCGATATTGCGGTGGCTGCGGCACTTAAGGCCTCCAGCGGATACAGGCCGGCAAAACCGAGAGCAATCGCCAGAAACGCCAGGAAAAAGACGAAGACGCAAATGAATATCAACACCGAAACCACAATATCATTTTCCAGTTTGCGGCCATCATAGCGGCTGATATAGACGCTGTTGGGATAAATCATCTTGTGAAAAACGCTCAGCAATGCCTGCCATAATACCGAGAAACGAAAGATTTTAATACCGCCCGCTGTTGATCCGGTCGAGCCACCGACCACGGTCAAAATCAGGAAAATTGTCGCGACCTCCGGCCCGAAGGTGGTATAGTCCGTGGTGACAAATCCGGTCGTTGTCACGATCGAGGTTACCGAAAAGGCGGCCTCTGTAAAGGCGGAAAAGAGATCCAGATTGGGATGATTCCATAATGGTATGGTGACGATGACCGCCATGATAAATAGAAAAATTGCCATATTCCGGGTCTGAACATCGGCGAAAAGCGGTTTTATCGACCCTTTCAGACAGCGCATATAGGCGACAAACGGCGTCGCCCCGGCAAACATAAAGACAATCACCGCCCATTCAATGCTGCGGCTATGAAAATATTTTATCGACTGGTCATGGGTTGAAAATCCGCCGGTCGATACGGTGGCGAAGGTATGGGTTATCGCATCAAACAGGTTCATTCCCATGACATAATAGGTCAGAATGCAGGCCACGGTTATCAGGGTATAAATGACCAGAATACTTTTGATCAATTCGATGGTACGGGGGTATATTTTTTCTGATTTATCCGATGATTCCGTCTGGAAAAGCGCCATGCCGCCAACCTGAAGCACCGGCAATATCCAGATGCCGAGCACAATAATGCCGACCCCGCCAATCCATTGCAGGATCGC
>JAADGA010000177.1 GCA_013152615.1 Alphaproteobacteria bacterium | reverse complement strand
AATCAGGTCGCGCTGTCGCGCTGTTCCTATGGCCCCTATTCCCGCGCCATGATCCGCATCTGCAAAGAGGAAAGCTTCCACCAGCGTCAGGGTTACGAACTGCTGCTCACCCTGTCGAAAGGCAGTCGGGAACAAAAAGCAATGCTTCAGGAATCGGTCAATCGTTTCTGGTGGCCGGCGCTGATGATGTTCGGGCCGAACGACAGCAACTCCCCCCATTCCGCCCAATCAATGAAGTGGAAGATAAAACGAAAATCAAATGACCAGTTGCGTCAGGAGTTTATCGATGCCAGCGTCCCCCAGGCTGAATTTCTCGGCATCCCCCTGCCCGATCCGGAACTGAAATGGAATGAGGACCGCGGCCATTATGATTACGGCGCCATTGACTGGCAAGAGTTTAACAATGTGGTACAGGGCAATGGCCCGTGCAACAAGCAACGCATTGCCACCCATATCAAGGCCCATGAAGACGGTGCCTGGGTGCGCGAGGCTGCCACCGCCTATGCCCGAAAACAGCAGAAAAAACAGGTTGCCTGATTTCAAACCGGATCTAACAGGAGTTAAATAATGACTAAGAAAACCGACAAGACAGAACAGGAATGGCCGCTGTGGGAAATATTCATCCGCAGCAAGGCTGGCCTCGACCATAAACATTGCGGCAGCATCCATGCCTGTGATGCCGAAATGGCGCTGGAATCCGCGCGCGATGTCTATACCCGCCGCAGCGAAGGCATCAGCATCTGGGTGGTTCCCTCTGCCGCCATCACCGCCTCCAAACCGGAAGACAAGGAGAGTTTGTTTGAACCGGCTGATGATAAAATTTATCGCCATCCGACATTTTATGACATCCCCAAGGGCGTGGGCAAGATGTGAACCGGCAGAATATTACAGGAGTTAACCAAATGACTGAAGCCTCTAAAAACCAGACCCTTGTTCATTATGCGGCCCAGATCGGCGATAACAGCCTGATTATGGGCCACCGCATGTCCGAATGGTGTTTTCACGCGCCGTCGCTTGAAATGGAGATGGCGCTGATGAACTGCGCCCTCGACCTGATCGGGCAGGCACGCGAGCTGTACAGCTATGCCGCCGCCAGCGATAATTCCGACCGGACAGAGGATGATTTCGCCTATCTGCGTGATGAACAGGACTTTCGCAATGCCCTGCTGGCGGAACTGCCCAATGGCGACTGGGGCGATACTATCGTCCGGCTGTTTTTCATCAGCGCCTACAACCGGCTGTTTTATACGGCCCTTGCCAAATCAAAGGACAGTGAGCTCGCGGCAATCGGGGCTAAATCACTGAAAGAAGTGACCTATCACCTGCGCTTTAGCGGTGAATGGCTGATCCGGCTTGGTGACGGCACCGAAGAAAGCCATCAGCGGGTGCAACAGTCCGTGAATAATCTGTGGATGTTCACCGGTGAACTCTTCACCATGAGTGAGGCGGAAAATGCCCTGCTGAAAGACGGAATTTCGGTTGATGTTGCCACCCTCAGGGCCGATTGGGATCAGACGGTATCACAGGTTTTCGAACAGGCAACCCTGAGCATACCGGACAATGACTGGGCGCAATCCGGCGGCAAAACCCGCGGCCATCATACCGAGCATCTGGGCTATATCCTTGCCGATATGCAGTTTATGCAACGGCGTTATCCGGGATGCGAATGGTGATGGTGATAGCGTGACCTCACCCCGTAAAAATCCTGATCCGGCGGCAATCTGGGCGATTCTTGAACAAGTCAAGGACCCGGAAATACCGGTATTGTCAATCGTTGACCTCGGCATTGCCCGCGCGGTCAACTATTCAGACGGCGGCCAGTTGGAAATCGTGATTTCACCAACCTATTCCGGCTGCCCGGCGATGTATATGCTCGAACAGCAGATCAGGGAAATACTGACGGAACATGGTCTGCCCGACCATATTATCACCACCCGGCTGTCACCGGCGTGGACCACGGACTGGATGACGGAACAGGGCAGGGACAAGCTGAGAGCCTATGGCATCGCCCCGCCGGAAAAAACCAGCCACAATAAAAGCGTCTTGTTTGGCGGCCAGAAAAAAATACCCTGCCCGAAATGCGGCTCTGACAACAGCGAGCAAATCAGCGAATTCGGCTCCACCGCCTGCAAGGCGCTGTATCGATGTCTTGACTGCAAAGAGCCATTCGATTATTTCAAGTGTCTATAGCATAACATTCAGGATAACCGACAATGCCCGTTTTCCATTCGCTGAAGATAGCCAATATCCGTCAGGAGACCGATGATACGGTTTCGATCGCCTTTGAGGTGCCAACGAATTTACATGAAGAATATCAATTTAACGCCGGTCAGTATCTGACCCTGAAAACCATTATTAATGGCGAGGATACCCGGCGCTCCTATTCGATCTGTAGCGGTCTGTTTGATGATGAACTCAGGGTTGCGGTCAAAAAGATAAAGGGCGGGTTATTTTCCTGTTTCGCCAATGACACCCTTAAAATCGGCGACCGGCTTGAGGTTATGACCCCGATGGGCAATTTCTTCACCCACCTCGATAAAGCCCACAAAAAGCATTATATCGGCTTTGCCGCCGGCAGCGGCATCACCCCGTTAATGTCGATCATCAAGACCATTCTGATCTATGAACCCGACAGCAGTTTCACTCTGGTTTATGGTAATCGCACCCGCAAAAGCATTATTTTTCGCGAGACCCTTGCCGATCTGAAGAACAGCTACATCAGCCGCTTTAACATGATCAATATCCTGTCGCGGGAAGATCAGGAGATTGACCTGTTTTCGGGCCGCATCACCGGCGAGACGGCGACACAGGTCATGGCCAAGCTTATTCCGGCAACCGGGGCCGATGACGTTTATCTCTGCGGCCCGCAGGACATGATCGAGGATGTCTCCGACAGTCTGCAAAATCGCGGCATTGACAAAGAGAATATTCATTTTGAGCTCTTCACCTCGCCAACCTCAACCCGGGGGAAAGCCCGGGCAAGCGCACCGGAAAACAGCGATCTTGCCGGAAAAATCAGCCGGGTCACGGTGATTGTTGACGGTGATGAACACAGCTTTGATCTTGACATGGGCGGTGACAGCATTCTTGATGCCGCGCTTGAACAGGGGGCGGATATCCCTTTCGCCTGTAAGGGCGGCGTCTGCTGCACCTGCCGGGCCAAACTGGTGGAGGGCAAGGTCACCATGGAAACCAATTATTCGCTCGAACAGGACGAAGTGGACGCCGGTTTCATCCTGACCTGCCAGTCCCGTCCGCAGACCGAAAAGGTCATTATTGATTTTGACGAAAGATAAAGTTTTTTTATCTTTATTTTTTATTTTTCTGGTTTAATCTTCACGTGACCTTAACATCGGGACCTGGAAAAACATGTCACTTGGCCTTGCCCACAGGAAAGAACTCCAGAGACGCCGCAGCCAGAGATTCTGGCTGCTGATCAGAATTATCTTCTTTCTGTCCATTGTTATCGGTAGCAGTTATTTTGCCTTTGATACCGGACAGAAGATTGCCCTGCGCAACATGACCTACAACAATGATAAATTTGACCAGCAGACCGCAGAACTCGACCAGATGCGTATTGCGCTCGGTAACAGCAGGGCCGCCCTGAATGAACTGCAACGGCTTTTGCCCAACCGTGAAATCCGGAATCTGGTAATTGAAATAAACCGGAAAGCCGCCACCGGGGTCACGCCGAAAAGGATGGCCACCCTGATCGCCGGTCTGTCAAAAGAGGCCCGCTGTTCCGGCACGTCCCAAACCAAGAGATTCATCGTCGCCACCCCGGTCTCCCCACAACCGGAAGGCACCGTAAGCTTCTATCGCGGCCTGATCACCGTCACCGGCAACGGCAGTCCGGCACTTGACGAAAGCGGCAATCCCGAAGCCTGGTATGATCCGTCAAAACCGCTAACGGCAATCTTTACCCTGCCCGGCGGACAAGCACAGAGAATCTCCGGGATATTGCCGCTCCACTACAGCATAACCCTGAAGGACAAGGCCTATCGTTTCACCATCATCGCCGGTAAACGATCCTTTGCCGACATTACCGTGCAAAGCTGCGATTTATAAGGAAGCTACGATTTATAAGGAAGCTACGATTTATAAGGAAGCTGCGATTTATAAGGAACAAGCATAAT
>JAADGA010000176.1 GCA_013152615.1 Alphaproteobacteria bacterium | reverse complement strand
TGAGAGGAAAACACGACAATGATTAAACCCGTTTCAGGCCTGTTGGCCGCAACAATATTTTACAGCATGGCATTCGTTCCCATGGCTTCTGCCCAAACCTTGCAGGATTTAAAGGCACAGATTAACCAGTTGAGCAAAAAAGTTAGCGAACTCGAGAAAAAGCAGGCGGCAAAGGCAGAAAACCCCCAAAATCTGAAGATAAAATGGAAGGGCGCCCCCGAGTTTTCCAGTGCGGATGGTAAATTCAAGATGAAAATCCGGGGTCGGCTGTTTTTTGACTATGGGTCGGTATCAGTCAAAGATGGTGCCGGGACAACTATTCCGGCGGACAAGATTAATGGCGTTGAAATCCGTACGGCCCGAATCGGTGTGGAAGGTGTTTTATTCTCAAATATAAAATATAAATTTGAGGCTGATTTCGAGGGTAACAAGACGACGGCTAAAGATGCCTATATCGAATATCATTTCAAACCGGTTTCCATCAGGGTCGGTCAGTTCAAACATATGACCTCGCTGGAGGAGCAGACATCTTCCCGCTATATCACTTTTATGGAGCGTGCCAGCTTTACCGATGCCTTTAAATTCTCTCGCCGTATGGGGGTGGCCGTAAGCTCCCATGGCAAGAACTGGACGGCCAGTGCCGGCTATTTCTTCGAAGGTTTCGGGACGGCAAACAAGTCAGCCAATGACAGAAACCTGTTTGCCGCCCGGGTAACCTACAGCCCGCTGCTTTCCTCGGCCATGAAAGTTCATCTGGGGGCATCATTCTTTAGCCGTGATAACAACGGCAAGGATTATCTTCATGGTTACAGTCAGCGTCCTCACAACCACCAGTCCGGTAAATTCGTAACATCCCAGAAGTTTGATATTACCAGGGAAACATTTTACGGCGTGGAGCTGGCCAGTATTATGGGTCCGTTTTCGGCACAGGCCGAATGGGGGTGGATGAAAAACAGTCTTGCTGCCGGTGAAATGCTGACCAGCACCGACCCAACCTATAACGGCGGGTATATTTCGTTCAGCTATTTTGTCACCGGTGAAACCCGGTCCTACAGCGGCAAAAAAGGCGCTTTTGGCCGGACAAAGGTTCTAAGCCCGGTCAATGAAGGCGGTGTCGGGGCGTGGCAGATTGCCGCCCGCTATGATGTGATTGATCTGGTGCATGAAAATTTTGGTGAAAAGCAGGATACCTATTTGTTTGGTGTCAATTGGCTCCTTAACAGTCATACGCGGATCATGGCCAATTATTCACGCTCGACGATTAATAACAGTTCCGGTATCAGGGATAATAAGATTGATGCCTTTGGTGCCAGATTCCAGGTTGACTGGTAAATACTGAAATTCTGGGCCGACTAATTCTGGGCTGACTAATTTTGGACAGACTAATTCTGGACAGACTAAAGGCGGGCCCTTCCGGACCCGCCTCAAGTTTTCGATGATCACCCCGTTTTCCCGGATACTCAGCTCAAGCCAGTATCCGGGCAGACATCGAATAACTAGAATGCAAACCAGCTAAACAGATACAGTGTGTTGTTGTCACTGGCGTTACGACCAAGGCCGTCATAATTATCCTTGGCACCATTGAACTTGTTATAAATGGTGTACTGGATTCCGACCCGTACATTGGCAAATGGTCCTGCCCATGAGTCGTCCTTGCCAAAAGGCGTGGCATCAATCTGGAAAATAATACCATTTGAATTTGGCTTGCCAACCCGACTGCCATCAACCTGAGACGGCGCATAGATGCCGGCATCATGACTTCCCCAGGTGCTAAAGTAGCCAGCGGTAAAGCCATAGGTACCCTTATAGTAATAAGCAGCATTAATATTAAAGCTGTTGAGACTGTTCTCAAGATTGGCAGCACCGCCATCGGCAAAGTCGGCATTCAGGGTCTGATTCTCATGAATATAGCGGGAATTCACTGAAACAGTATTGTCGTCGCCGAAATACTGATAGGTTGCATCCAGACCGACATCACTGAACTTGTTATCCGGACCGCTAACCACCCTGTTCGGGAAGAGCTTGGTGATCATGCCAAAGGCACCAACAGAGAATGACTGGTTATCAGTATCCTTGTTGAAGGCAATCCGCCAGTAGGGGGCGATGCCGTCCATCTTGCCAGCATCGGCACCGATGCCCAAACCACTCAGGGTGTTAACCGCAAGAGTAGTATAGCCGCCGACTTCAACATAAAGCATGTTGTTATAGTAGGCGTAGGCCGTAAGCCCGATTACCTGCATTTCCAGACCGCCATTGATCATGGTTCCAGCACCGGGAGCCGGGGCCAGTTCTGAAGCGATAAATGGAAAGCCCCATGCCGTCATGGTGTTCCATGGGTCCTGAAGTGTAGGGTTGTTATTCATGGATACGCCGATAATCAGATCATTACCGTTAAGCTCGGTCTGACGGGCATAGCGTATATCAGTATTGTCAAGAGCTGTTGCCTTATCAATGCCTGAATAGGTTATCTGGGAAAATATCCCAAGCCCGGAAGCCAACCGGCCAACCGGCCTGCCAGAAACATTGAGACTTGATCCAGTGTGACATTATCATTACTGCCAAAACCGGGGGCCGTCCCACCGGGAACGTCTGCTTTGGTGCTGGCAAAGCCCGCCAGTACCATGCCGGAAATCGGCAGAAATCCCTTGGGGTTTGAGCCCAGAGCATAGCCGAGCAATTTGAACCGCCGGCCAAAAGGTTTGAGTTGGGGTCCAAAATCACCAACGTGACAGGCGGAACAGGCCATACCGGTCTGAACTGCAAAACTGGGGACCGCCCTCGCCGGGGAGGACGAATATGCCAGAACAGCCAACGTCATAATTCCTGCCGCAAGCGCCAGAAACAGATGTTGGAGATAATGGCCAGGGTGTAGATGTTTCAACATTAGTTTATACTCCTTAATTCCTTTATTTCCATGGGCTCCATGCGGAGGTCCTTGCCTCCTTTTACCTACATGTGCCTTGGGCCGGATTCTGATAGAAAATGACGTTTTTTACTTTGACATTTATCAATATCGATCAATATTTTTTTCGTGACATCTAGATAAATTTGATGTATCTGGTTTCTGTCTGTCAGAAAAATGCCGTTACTGGTGAGTCGCGTTTCGGTTACTATGTGGGGAATAGCTGGCGTAGTGAGACGGCTCTGACTGCTCTGGTCAGGAAATTTATCGGGTGATCGGAATGTGCTTTCCCTTATCATCCGGAAGCATTATTCAAACCCGTTAATTGTCGGCATTTGTTAGCCATCATAACTTGCTGCGAATAAGTTATTATGTTAATTGCATAATAACTGTAATAATGCTAAATTTGTAGAATAATGTTTCATATAGATACCATAAAACAGAACGATATTTTGTCTATCAACGAAATGCTTGATCAGGCCTTCGGAGTTGACCGAATAAAAAAGGCTGTTTATCACTTACGGGACGGGGTGGCGGCGATCCCGGAATTATCTTTTGTTATTCGGGGCGAGGGCGTGGTGACCGCCAGTTTGCAATTCTGGCCGGTCATGATCCGGGACGGTGAAGCTGCATACGAATCCCTGCTTTTGGGGCCTATTGCGGTGCGTATGAGATCCCGGGGGCAGGGGGTCGGTCTCCGGCTTATGAAGCATGGTTTGGTCAGGGCTAAAAAACTCGGACATGACAGGGTAATTCTGGTGGGGGATGAATCCTATTATCGAAAGGTCGGCTTTTGCCGCCATCTGGCCACAGGACTTGAAATGCCGGGGCTGGTGGATCAGCATCGTTTGCTGGCTCAGGAGTTACGCGCCGACTCACTGAAAAATGTCAAAGGCCTGATTTCCAGAATAAAATAGTCCATCCCGTCTTCAATTTGTCGCTTTGGGTGCCTATATTAGGCCTATGAGCAATAAAAATACATCTTCCTTCCGGCCTGACTTGTTTGCCGTTGAGGTTCAAAAGGCCACCGGGAAAAAGGGCCTGCCGCCGGTTCATCTGTGGCATCCTGAATTCTGCGGTGACATTGATATGGCTATCCGGCGTGATGGCCACTGGGATTATATGGGGTCGCCGATTTCACGCCCGGCGATGGTGCGGTTGTTTTCAACGATTTTACGCCATGATGACGATGGCAAATATTATCTGGTGACCCCGGTGGAAAAGGTCGGGATCCGGGTTGAAGATGTGCCGTTTGTCGCGGTTGAATTACGCGTGGAGGGCAAGGGCCACGACCAGATTTTACATTTCAGAACCAATGTCGATGATGTCGTGGCCTTGGATAGCACCCATCCTCTGCGGGTGGATTTTGCCGCAAATGGTGAGCCATCACCCTATATTCTGGTCCGGGATCGTCTGGACGCGTTGATCAGCAGGCCGGTCTATTATCAACTGGCAGAAATGGTCGAAGAGATTGACGGCGTATATGGTGTGTGGAGTAGCGGAGTTTTCTTCCCCCTCGGACCGGTCAAAGGCACAGGATGAGGCAGAAAATTACTGAAATATTCAGGAGCTATGATCCCGGCATGACGCGCGCCCATCAGACCGCCGCGGTTCGCAGTATGCGCCGTCCGGCTGATGGCGACCTTAATATCTACCGGCCTGACAAGGATTATCATGCCGCTGAATTACCGTTAAAGCCGGCGGCAGTGCTGATTCCGCTGGTTGATCGCAAGGGGGGGATGACGGTATTGCTGACCAAGCGATCCCGGCATCTGAAGATACATTCCGGGCAGGTAAGTTTCCCCGGCGGCAGTTGTGAGGCACAGGATATTGACGCCATGACGACCGCGCTCAGGGAAACGGAGGAAGAGGTCGGGATTGACCGGCATTATGTTGAAATCATCGGGGCGATGGAAGATTATGAGACCATTACCGGCTATGTGATCACTCCGGTTGTCGCCATCCTCCAACCGGAATTCAAGGTGAAAATAGATGCCGGTGAAGTGGCGGAGGCGTTCGAGCTGCCTTTAAGCTATGTTCTGGATAAAAAAAATCACCAGCTGCAAAGCCGGGTCTGGCATGACCAGCGGCGTTATTATTATGTTCTGATGAATGACAAGCATGATGTATGGGGGGCAACGGCGGCAATGCTGGTGCGGTTTGCCCGGCTGATCAATGGCGAACCTTTATGACCCCGGTCGGCAAACTTGAGCTAAGGGACCATCCGTGGCTGACGGCTGAAGCGCTGACAATATTGTTGAAAATTCTTAATTCTGACCGACTTAATGCCCGCATGGTCGGCGGCTGTGTCCGCGATGCGCTGTCCGGACAGGAAATTGGTGATATTGACCTTGCCTGCCGCCTGTCGCCGCCAGCCGCAGTGGCGCGGCTGAAAAAGGCCGGGATAAAGGTTATTCCGACCGGAATTAAGCATGGTACCATTACTGCTGTTGTCAACAAATGCCATTTTGAGATCACCAGTTTGCGTCGGGATACCGAAACAGATGGTCGGCGGGCGCGGGTCAGCTTCATCGACGACTGGGGCGCAGATGCCAAGCGACGAGACTTTACCATCAATGCGCTTTATCTTGACGCAGACGGCAGTCTTTATGATCCCTGCGGCGGGCTTGATGATATTGCCGCGGGACGGGTGCGGTTTATTGGTGATGCCGACCAGCGCATCACGGAAGACGCTTTGCGGATATTACGGTTTTTTCGCTTCGCCGCCACTATTGGCCGGGGGAAACCGGACCTGGCCGGACTTTCGGCCTGTATCCGGCATCGGGATATGATTGATCATCTGTCGGGGGAGCGGCTGATGCAGGAGATGTTCAAAATCCTGCGGGCTGAGAATCTGCTTTCGGTTATCAGGGTTATGGCAGACAAGGGCATATTGGATAAGATCATACCAGGTCATAAAAATCTCGCAGATTTTAATGACTATGTCCGGGTGGAAAATAAATTGGGGCGGTGTAATATTCTGGCGCGCCTGTCCTGTCTGGTGCCGGGGAACCAGGTAGCACCGGCAAAGATAATCCACCGGTTAAAATTGTCGCGCAAACAAGCCGACAGCTTAACCGCTTTTTGCCGCCATGACATCACCATAACCGCTGACATCTGCCAAAAGGATATTCGAAAAGCAATATATCTGTCTGGCCGTGATGTTGTTATCTTTGCGTTGTTGCAGGCTGGGAAAAAACTCGGAGAGGAGCCGCTCAGTCACTGGCTTGAATATGCTCAGGGCTGGCAGCCGCCGGTTTTTCCGCTATTGGGCCGGGATTTGATAAATATGGGTCTGACCGCAGGCCCGGAATTGGGGAAAATCCTTAAAGCGCTTGAAAACGAGTGGCTGGACAGCGATTTTTTATTGACGAAAGTTCAACTGACGGCACGGGTTCCGGCAATAGTCACAGAATATTCCAGAGCAAAGTCAGACCTGTTTGACCCGATTTGATGTGCCATTATGGTTGTGTGGGCAGGCGCGTTATGCCGCGCGCTGCGGCGCATCGGGCAAATGATGCAACGTCCCACAAAGCCACGATGGGTCACCGAAGCTTTTGCTTTATTATGGTGACGTTCAGGCTTAATTATGGCGACGCTCAGGCTTGTTATCCGATGCGCCGCATCGCCTTTCAAGCCCCGGCCTGCCATAGAACAAAAGCAGCCCGGTCAATATAATTTCAATGGCTTTGCTTTAGGGCACTGTCAGCGCCCTAATATTGCCGCAGCAGGCCGA
>JAADGA010000175.1 GCA_013152615.1 Alphaproteobacteria bacterium | reverse complement strand
GATATCGCTTTTGTCTGGGGCTTCAACAGCATGACCCATTTTTCGCGGGTATTCAAAGAAAGATACGGTGCTTCACCGCGTTGCTTCCGTCATAATTGCGCCAATGTCCCGACCTGATCAGGTCAGAATATAATTTAACCCCTGTCAGATAACTTTTCAGGTCGCTCTCGGTTGAGAGTGGTCTGTGACGCTGTGCTAGCGTGACGGTAATAAATAAAACAATGGCATTATTCAATAATGTCCGCCAAAAAAACTATTTATAGGGAGTTTCTCATGCATAAAAATTCGAACCACAATTTAAAATCGACGTCTCCTGTCAGGCTTTCAGCAAGTCGGCTATCCACGGGGATTATCTCTCTGTCGATAATGGCCCTATTAAGCACGCCCGTTTTCGCCCAGGGGCAAAAAAAGCCTGATAAAGACAAAACTGTCGGGCTGGAGGAAATTATTGTTACCGCACGCCGCGTTGCTGAAAACCTTCAGTCCACCCCGGTTACCGTGACGGCATTTACCAGAAAAGGGCTTCAGATGCGCGGCATTACCGATACCGCCGAGGTTGCCGCCTTCACCCCGAATACCACGTTTGACACCACCTCGACATTTTCTGGTGCCTCGTCGACTTTTCAGGGGTTTATTCGCGGTATTGGCCAATCTGATTTTGCGATAAATACTGATCCGGGGGTCGGGGTCTATATTGACGGGGTTTATATCGCCCGGACTGTCGGGTCGATTTTCAAGCTCTATGACGTGGCCCAGATTGAAGTCCTCAAAGGACCACAGGGAACCCTGTTTGGCCGCAACACCATTGGTGGTGCCCTCAATATCCGGACCATCCGGCCCACCGACACATTCTATTTCAAAAGCTCGGTCGCCTATGGCCGGTTTAACTATGTTGGCATTGACGGTCTTGCCAATATTCCAATCGCAAAAAATCTCTACAGCACCATAGCATTCTCCACCCGGCGGGAGGATGGCTATCAGAAACGGATTATTTTTGACGGACCGGGAGCCAAAAATGTCATTCCGCTTGACCGTAGAAATGTCGCCAACACCAATGGACTGGCCGGGGGCGGCCTGAATAACCAGTCGATCCGCGGCAAAATTCTGTGGGAGGCATCGGATAACTTCGAAACAACCCTGTCCGCTGATTACAGCAACATTAAAGACGCCGCCCCTCCCGGAACATTGATTGCCATGGGGTCCACCCTTCAGGGGGGCAAGGGTTTTGATACCAATAAACTGGTCCCGGGAACATTGCTGACCCTGTATAACGGCTGTCTCGTTCTCTCCAAAATCCCCGCAGCAGCAGGGTTTCCGGCACCGGTGTGCAATCTGTTGCCCAACGGCACCACCAATGCCAACGCCGACGGCAACCCCAATAACAATCTGCCGACATATGGCTCTCAATTCCTGACCCATAACATTGATCAGACTTATGCCACCGGGGCAAATTTCTCAAATATCAATTCCTGGGGAATATCATCAATAAGCACCTACCAGTTTTCCGAAAATCACCAATTCAAGTCTATTACCGCCTATCGTAAACTTGATGCCAATTTTGGTCGTGATATTGATGGATCGCCGCTCACCATGGATCAGACATCCTTTGTGATCGAAGAACATCAGTTTTCTCAGGAAATTCAGCTCAACGGCAACTTCTTTAAGGACCGGCTGGATTATACCGTCGGCAGTTTTTACTTTAGCGAAAAGGCCAAACAATATGACAAGGTTCCCATTGGCGGCGGCCTGCTGAATATCGCCGGCTCAAATTCTCAGGATACCCGGTCTTATGCGCTGTTTGGCGAGGTGAATTATGAGATTATCCCGAAAGTCAAGATAGTGTTTGGCGCCCGTTACTCGAATGAACGCAAAAGGCTTTATCTTGATCAGCAAAATACCAGTAATTTCTTCGGTATTGTTTTTGCGAACCCCGCGACCGGCCTTATTCCGGTGGATGCCGCCGGCAATACGCCCTTTCCGCGTACCAACCCCGATGGAACGCCCAATATACATTTCCTCGGACCCAAGGACAGGCAGGTTGCCAATTTCAGCAATGTCTCCATCCGGGCCGGTCTGAACTGGCAGATTAACGATAATGTATATAGTTATTTTACCTTCTCCCAGGGCTTCAAATCCGGTGGCTTCACGACGCGCCTGACCGCACCGTTTAACCCTAAATTTGATTTTAGTGTTTTAGGGGTGCCGCCCGCAGGAATTTTGAAAACCATAACTTTCCAGCCGGAAACAGCCAATAATTATGAAGTGGGCATCAAGGCAGACCTGCTGGACAACCGGTTACGGGCTAATTTTGCCGCCTTCTGGAATAATTACAAGGGCATTCAGATCGTGGTTCAGCGGGGCATTACCCCGGCAAACGAAAATGCCGGGGATGCCCGTCTTCGCGGCATGGAGCTGGAACTGGAAGCTTATCCAACTGACAAATTATCGCTGGTGGCGGCGTTTGGCTATATTGATGCTGAATATACCTATGTCGATCCGGCCGCCGCGCCGATTGTCAAAGGCTCAAGGCTGCAAAATACGCCCAAATGGACGGCTGCGGTCGCGGCCAATTACATCCAACCGGTTCTCAAGGGCAAGGGCAATCTCACCCTCAATGTAAACTGGAGCTGGAAAAGCAAAATTTATAACGATGCGGAAAACACCCCCGAGCTGGTTCAGGGCAGTGTCGGCTTATTGGGAGCATCGCTCAAATATGCCCCGACAGACGGCAATTGGGCGTTATCGCTAATCGGGCGCAACATCACCAACAGCCGTTTCATTGGCTCAGGGTTTAATTCAGGTGGCCTCAGTTTTGTCGAGGCGACATATAATCGGCCCGCCGAGTGGAGATTGAAGCTGGATGTTAATTTCTAGCCGGGAGAACCATGGTGAAACGGGCTTTAAGGACTATTGCCATATCAGTTATATCGTGGCCGCCCGCGCGAAAAAATTTAACATTTCGCCTGATTTATTGATGCAGGCACCTTATCTCCGGGTGAAATTTCCCGTCTCACCCGGAGCTTCTGTTTTAAGAGAAAAGAGACATCAATGAAACTTTACCAATACGCTATTCTTCTCATGACACCTTTTCTTCTGGTTTCCTGTGGCAAGCAAATCCCGAAAAAAGATCTCAGCGCGGCAACAGTCAATGGACAACGCATTATCAATGCCGATAGTGAGCCGCAGAACTGGCTCAGTCATGACCGGACTTATGATGCCCAGCGTTACAGCCCGCTTGATCAGATCACCACTAAAAACGTTAAAAAAATGGCGCTGGACTGGCACTTTGATTTTGAGACCCACCGCGGACTGGAGGCGACCCCGATTGTCGTCGACGGCATCATGTATGTCAGCGGGTCATGGAGCCGGGTTTACGCCCTTAATGCGGTAACGGGTAAATTACTGTGGCAATATAATCCGAAGGTGCCCGGGGAATGGGCGGTGAATGCCTGTTGTGATGTGGTCAACCGCGGGGTCGCGGTATGGCAGGGCAAGGTCTATGTCGGCACCCTCGACGGGCGGCTGGTGGCGCTTGATGCCAAAACCGGTAAAGTCATCTGGGATGTGCTGACCATCAACAAAAAATACGCCTATACCATTACCGGAGCGCCATTGATTGTCAAAGGCCGGGTTATTATCGGCAATGGTGGTGCCGAATTCGGTGTCCGCGGTTATGTCAGTGCCTATGACGCGCTCACCGGTAAACTGGACTGGCGCTTTTATACTGTGCCGGGCAATCCCAAAAATGGCTTTGAAGCCCCGATCCTCAAGATGGCCGCCAAAACCTGGCATGGAAAATGGTGGAAGCTCGGCGGCGGCGGTACGGTGTGGGATTCGATGTCCTATGATCCGGAGCTGGACCTGCTTTACATCGGGGTTGGCAATGGCTCGCCGTGGAATCAGGCAATCCGCAGCCCCGGCGGCGGCGATAACCTGTTTTTGTCTTCCATCGTCGCTCTCAGGCCGGAAACCGGCAAATATGTCTGGCATTATCAGACAACCCCCGGGGAAATGTGGGACTATACCGCCACCCAGCAGATGATTCTGGCGGATTTGAAGATTGATGGCAAAATGCGCAAGGTGCTGATGCAGGCCCCGAAGAATGGGTTCTTTTACGTTCTTGACCGCAAAACCGGCGCGCTTATTTCGGCCAAAAAATATGTCCGGGTCAACTGGG
>JAADGA010000174.1 GCA_013152615.1 Alphaproteobacteria bacterium | reverse complement strand
TCATCCATGCCGTCGGAATCCGTATCCGTAAACATATACTCAAATGCCCCCGTGTCATACCCGAACTCCTGAGGGCGGACGGTCCCGTCAAGGTCTTCGGCAACCGAATCTCCTGCATCAAGAGGGATGGCATCTATGCTGGCGGAGCCTGGCCCCGGATGGTAATCACCGGTGCCCGGGGACAAATATGCAGGGTCTCCGGGAATATCATTTGTTGCGGCGCCGCAATTACCGGTATATTCACTCCCGTTATTCGGGTACAGGTTGTTGTAATCAATATTCGGGGTACCGGTTGCAATATTGCAGTTAATGGCGTTTTGTATGAAATTTGTAATATTATTATGCACGATAACCGGGGACGTCTGGCTGCTTCCTCCTGTTTCCTCGAGATAAATGCCGTAGGACTCGGCGCCGTCGATGGTATTGTGATCGATTTGGGGAGATGCCGTCCCGGTGGTGTCCGTGCCGACCCGGATGCCGATGTCAAAGTTTGAGCTTGCATCACCATAAATCACGTTATTGAGGACATTCGGCGATGCGTCACCGGAAGAGGCATTGATGTCGATCCCAAAATAATTGTTCTGGATGGTATTTTTTTCAATAAGCGGTGAGGTTTCAAGCACAAATATCCCGGCGGACAAGTTGTATGAAATCGTGTTTGCCCGGATCTCGTTTCCTGCCCCGCAATTATCCAGATAAATCCCGTTCCCCTGTTTGTTGGACAGGAGCCTAGTCCAGTAAAGGCTGTTACCGACAATGATATTATTTTGAGCATTGGGGCCGGTTATTGAAATACCGTTTCCAGGCGTTTCTCCTCCCCCGTTATTATAAATAGAGCCCGGGTTATTGATCACCTGGTTGGACGCGCTGTCGTTTATACTAATTCCTACTGTGGTATTTTCATAAATCTCACAGCCGTTTTGGATATAATTATTACCGCTTCCCGGTCCGATCCGCACGCCCGTGTCGTTTGAATAAACCGTGCATGCATCAAGGACATTCCCGGCCCCGCCGGTGATGTTTACACCGAAATCGGCAAAATCATGGATCAGGACGTCGTGAATTTCCACACTCGAGCCCTGTATTTCAATGCCGGTGGTCCAGGTGCCTGCCCCGGTACCGTCGAGTTCGGTGGGTGTGTCGCCCGTGTCACCGGAAATGATTACATCATTATGGGTAATGAGCAGCGCGGTATCCCCTTCATTGACGTTGTATAGACCGCCGGTAACATTAATCGTGAATGCATCTCCAGCGATCCCGGCGTTGATGTGATGGATGGCATGGTGGAGAGACTGCCAGGGGCTGCCCTGAGTCCCCAGGCCTATGCCGTCATAGGTCATATCCACGTAATAGGCCCTGCCGGCATAGGACGGATAGCTGGTATCGTCCAAGGGGTCCGCCGCAAGCTGGTCGATTTCCTCGCCGTCCGAGTACCCGTCGTTGTCGGTGTCATCGTTTAACGGATCAGTGATGTAATTATCGACCTCTTCCCCATCCTGAAGCCCGTCCTTATCCGTATCAGCAACGGTCGGATCGGTGTTCGCGGTATACTCCCGGCTGTCGATCAGGGCGTCGAGGTCCGAATCAGCGGTTCCGTCGTGTGATGTTATGTCTCCAAAAAACGTGATTTCCCAGTCATCATCCATGCCGTCATTGTCCGAGTCAGTGCCATACTCATAGGCCCCCATGTCGAACCCGATGCCCGGTCCCAAGCCGCGCAGGGGACGGGTGGTGAGATCTATATCCTCTGTTACGGGATCTCCGGCCCCTAATGGAATGGGGTCCACGCAGGGGGAGTTGACCTGCGGGGCGTAATTACCGGTGCCGGGATCCATGTATAGAGGGTCTGCCGAAATATCATTTGCACCCGCCGACAGGCCCACATAATCGGTGCCGGTATTGCTCCATACATCATTGTAATCAACAACAGGAGTGGCTCCGGTGTTGTAAATCCCTTTTACTGCGAAATTGCTGATGATATTAAATTTAATCTCAGGGGCAGACATATTTTCCCCGCTGTCTGAAATCACAACGCAATATTTTGCAGCCCCTTCAAGAGTATTGTGATGAATAGCGGCGTTGACGGCTCTGGTCAGTGCCGTCATATAAATCCCGTAATCCCCGGGAATATAGATCAGGTTATTGATGATAACGGGACTTGCCGGCAGGTTGATTCCTTTCACATAAATACCGGCGGTATCAGGAACATATAGCCCACAGTCATGAATGATGTTTCTCGTGATGGTCGGACCGCAGTCCTGGATAAAGATACCGTTGCCCGAGTCAAAATTCCTGATCTCGAAATTCGTAATTTCGACATTGGCGACATTGACAATCTCGATGCCGTTTACCCAGCTTGCGGGCGTCCCCTCCCCGGAGAGGGTGACGCTGATGTCTTCCCCTATGATACGTGTGCCGTTTTTAGTGATCTGAAAGGGCTCGTCCGGTTCGTTGGTCAGGATACTGTACAGCCCGGCCGCCACATGGACAGTGACATTTTCAACGTTTCCGTTGTTCACGTGGTGGACCGCATGATGGATCGAGAGCCAGGGATTGCCGGATGTACCGTCGCCCAGTTGGGTATTGCCCGCATCCACCCAGTACTCCGGGAGATTATAGACCGGCATGTCGGCCGCATTGTTTGGATCGGTGGGCGTGGCGATATTAACCTCTTCCCCGTCATAGTACCCGTCGTTGTCCGTGTCCGGGATATATGCATCGGTCTTGTTGTCGTATTCCCCTTTGTCCGACAGGCCGTCGCCGTCCTGGTCCGTGGCGCCGTCATGGGTGTAGTCGGCAAAACGGTCGAATTCCCATGCATCGTCGATACCGTCCCCGTCTTGGACATCGGTATAGACGTATTCAAGCGCCCCGATATCGATCTTGTCATAACGCGGGCTCGGGGCAGGCGGCCCCTGGGGACGGGCAATACCGTCATAGTCAAATTCGACCGGGGGGGTGCCGGGATTCGGGATCACATCGATGCAAAAGGAAGCGGACTGCAATCTGTAATCACCGGCACCGGGATCAGGATCGATATACAGCGGGTCAACCGAAATGTCGTTTGTGCCCGCTACAAGGCCCGTATAGTCGGTCGTGTTCCCCCATACATTATTGTAATCCACGGCTGACGGATTTCCGCCGTCATTGTTGATGCCCGTGTCTAAGTTCGTTATGTTATTGAATTGAATATCCGGAACGGCATTGGGGCCTTTCACCCAGATGCCGGTGCCGGTGCCGGAGTCGATGGTGTTGTGGAATATCTCCAGCGAAAAATCAAACAATGACGAATCAATATATATCCCGTTATCACAGGAATAAATCACATTATTATAAATGGCGGAACCGGTCAGGGCGCCTTGGCTCGAGCCGGTCATGGAAATGCCGATCGGATTGTTGTCTATCCTGTTGGCATCGATTGTCACGTCAACTTCGGTTGAATTAATGCCAACCGTGTTGTTTTCCATGGTATTGTCCTGGAGCATCGATCCGGGAGCCAGAACGTTCACACCGTTCTGAAAATTTGCGACCTCGAGATTCTTAACGTAAACCTCCGTGCCGTTTACAAGCCGGATCCCGTCGATCCAGATTGTCGCGCTTGTGCCGTCCAGTTGCGCGGTCCGGGCATCCCCCCGGTCCCACCAGTCGAGTGTCACGTAATCATTGGCGATCTCAAGGAGCGTATCCGGCTCAAGCCCGCCGTTTGCAACGATCGAAAAGAACCCGACGATATTTAGCGTATAAGGCGAGCCGGCCGAGCCCGGCGCGCCGTTGTTAACCCGGTCCAGCGCATGGTGAAGGGACTGCCAGGGTGCGGCCTGAGTCCCGAGACCGATGGTCTGCTCAGCGGCGTCCGCATAATAGTCTCCTGCGGCATAGGCCGGAACATCTCCAATGTCATCGGGATCGGTCGGCGTGGCGGCGTATACTTCCTCCCCGTCCGTGTACCCGTCGCTGTCCGTGTCCGGATTATTGGGGTCCGTACCGAGATTGTATTCATCAAGATCGGAAAGATTGTCCAGATCGCCGTCATTTGACGCGCCGTGGGAGAGATCCCCGAAAGTGTCGTTCTCCCAGGCATCGTCCATGCCGTCCCCGTCAGTATCGTAAAATTCATAACACCCGATATCGTATTTTATTGAATCAGGCCGGTCGCTGCCGTTGAAATCAGTGGTTATGGGCGTTCC
>JAADGA010000173.1 GCA_013152615.1 Alphaproteobacteria bacterium | reverse complement strand
CCCAACGATGCCCAGGGCCTGACCGGCCGGGTGCAATTGACAGTGGCTAACGGCGCAGACAATGTCGGCGTTGACAGTTTTTCCGGTGTTAACTCCATCAGCGGATCGGAGTTTGACGATATAATTCTCGGCTCAAACGGTGCGGAAGCTGAAAGTTTCAGGCTGCGCGGTGGCAATGATACTGTCGACGGGCGCGGCGGTGACAATGACCGGCTCGATTACAGATTTTCTTCGCCAACGGGAATTAATGCTGATTTCACCTCAAATGTCACTGATGGCTCAGGCACGGTTCTGGATGGCTTTGGCACCACAGATACTTTCAGCAATATCGAAAGTATTCGCGGCACGGAGTTTAACGACACCATCACCGGTGATGGTGGTAATAACAGGTTTCAGGGCCAGAGCGGAAACGACACCATAAGCGGCGGCGGCGGCAGTGACGCCTTGTTTGGTGATTCCGGCGACGATCTGATTGACGGTGGTGCCGGTGATGATTTCCTCACCGCATCATCAGGTTTCAACACCTTCATCGGCGGCGCTGGCAATGATTCAATTCAGGGTGGTTTACTGGTTAATCTGCCCAACGACGGCAACCGGGTCGATTACAGTTCTGCAACCGGCGCCATAACCGTCAATCTCACCGGAGCTGTTGGTGCGTTTGGATCGACGGTAACCGGTGATGCGTCAGTTGGGTCGGACAGTCTTGATTCTATCGACGCTATTGTCGGATCGCAGTTCAATGATGTCTTTATAGTTGATGGCTCTTACAGAAGCGGTATTTTCGCGAGTTCACCCTCCACTTTTGTTGTTATCGAAGCCGGAGACGGCGATGACAGCATAACCGGCAATGGC
Source organism: Alphaproteobacteria bacterium (assembly GCA_013152615.1). GTDB lineage: Bacteria > Pseudomonadota > Alphaproteobacteria > Sphingomonadales > Emcibacteraceae > Paremcibacter. The sequence goes on along the minus strand of JAADGA010000173.1, from coordinate 3,359 downwards.
GGAACGCGGCTGGATTACCGAAGTGCCAATTCCGGTGTGACGGTGAACCTGACAACAGGCACGGGAACCCTTATTACTCCAGGTGGTGTCGGTGACAATGTAGGCACCGACACCTTCACCGGCATCAATCAGATCACCGGGTCAGATTTTGGCGATATTCTGACAGGTTCCTCTGCCAGTTTTGAAAGTTTCAGGGGGCTTGCTGGCAACGATACAATTGATGGCGGTGGCGGTGCCAACGACCGGGTTGACTATCTCAATTCAGCCAGCGGCGTTACTGTCGATCTGTCCGGTGGTGCCATTGGCGCAGGCACGGCTCAGGATGGGTTTGGTGGTACCGATACACTGACCGGCATAGAGAATATTCGCGGCTCGGAAATTTTTGATGATATTTTAATCGGCGATGACGGCAATAATGAATTCCGCGCCCGCGGTGGCAATGATACCATCACCGGTGGCCTTGGCAATGATACCATCAGATATACCTCATTTGATGATGATCAGATCATTGATCTCAGTGCCGGTACAGCAACCGGCGCACTTATCGGCACAGACACTTTCACCGGCATTGAAAATGTGCGCGCAGGTGCTGGCAACGATATCATTACCGGCGACGCCAACGCTAATATTCTGCGTGGCGGCTTTGGTGACAATACGCTGATTGGTGGGGCGGGCAATGATACGCTGAGAGGGGCCAGCATTTTAAGTGATAACCCGGATGATTTTAATCGGGTCGATTACCGCAGTGCCACCGCGGCAATTTTTGTTGATCTCAGGGATGGCATTGATTCATTCACCTCAACGGCTTCGGGAAATGCTTCGGTTGGAATTGACATTCTTGTCAACACTGAATTTGTTTATGGTACCAATTTCGACGACACATTTACCATCCAGAATAGCTTTGCCGGGCGTTTTGGCAATTTCGTCGAAATTGAGGGTGGTGCGGGCAATGACACCATCAACGGCAATGGTGGCACCCGCGTTGGTTATAAAACTGCCCTTGCCGGGGTTACCGTTAATCTTAATGTCGGAACCGCCATTTCCACCCTTGGTGGTGATGCAGCCAACATCGGACTAAATACACTTAGCGGTGTCAACAGCGTGCGTGGTTCGGATTTCGATGATATTATCATTGGCTCAAACGGTGCCCAGTTCGAAAGCTTCCGCGGCCAGGCCGGTAATGATACAATTGATGGTGGCGGCGGCTTAGATGATCGCGCCGATTATCGCAATTCCCCCAACGCGATTATTGCCGATCTGTCGCAAGGGGCGGTGGGATCAGGCACGGTTCAGGATGGTTTTCTGGACCAGTTCGGTAATTCGGGCATTGATACGCTTATTAACATCGAGAACATTCGCGGCTCGGCATTTGCCGATACCATAACCGGTGACGCCGGTGCCAATCTGGTTCAGGGCCGCGATGGGGCCGACTTAATTCGTGGCGATGCCGGCGATGACGATCTTCGCGGTGATGAAGGACAGGACCTGATCTTTGGTGACGCTGGTAATGATACCATCACCGGTGGCGCTGGTGCCGATACATTGTTTGGCGGCACTGAAAATGATACCATTGATGGCGGCAGCGGTAACGACCGCATAGACGGCGGTACCGGCACCGACATTTTAACCGGCGGTGGGGGATCAAACACTTTTGTATTCTCCGATTTTTCCACCGACACTATTACTGATTTTAGCCTGGGCGCAAACCAGCTTGATGTGGTTGGCCTGATCAGTGGGAATTTCACCGTTGCCACCGTCAATGATTTCGTCCGCGCAACTGAAACCGGCGGCACCACAACCGTCTCTGTTGATACTGACGGCATCACCGGTGGCCTAAATTTCGTCGATGTCGCCATCCTTACCGGTGTCGGTGGCGGCAGCAATATTAATCTGGTCATCGATGCCTTCGGCAACACAACTTCCGTAGTCTCGATAGCAACAGCACCAGCCGCCATAAACCTCTCCGCGCTGAGCGGCCCCGACGGTTTTGTTCTCAATGGTATTGATGTGGACGATAACAGCGGGTTGTTCGTATCATCAGCTGGCGATATTAATGGCGACGGTTTTGATGATATGATCATTGGCGCGCCTTTAGCCGATCCAAATGGCAATAGCTCTTCGGGTGAAAGCTATCTGGTGTTTGGTCAGGCGGGCAGCTTTGGTGCCAGCTTTGAACTTTCGAGCCTGAATGGTATCAACGGTTTTGTCATCAATGGTATTGATGCGACCGATGTCAGCGGTCTTTCAGTATCATCCGCAGGCGACATCAATGGCGATGGTTTCGCCGATCTGATCATCGGTGCAAGTGCCGCAGACCCCAATAGTATAAGCAATGCCGGTGAAACCTATGTGGTGTTCGGCAAGGCGGGTAGCTTTGGTGCCAGTCTCGACCTCTCCACCCTTAACGGTGCCAACGGGTTTGTTATCAATGGTATTGATGCGGGCGATGAAAGCGGTGGTTCAGTATCATCAGCTGGCGATATCAATGGCGATGGCTTTGATGATGTGATCATTGGAGCCTATGCAGGCGATCCAAATGGTACCACTTCGGGCGAATCCTATGTGGTGTTCGGTCAGGCGGGCAGCTTTGGTGCCAGCCTCGACCTTTCCACTCTTAACGGTGCAAACGGTTTTGTCATCAACGGTATTAATGCCGGCGATGAAAGCGGTCTTTCAGTATCATCAGCAGGCGACATCAATGGCGATGGCATTGATGATGTGATCATTGGAGCGTATCGAGCAGACCCCAATGGCAATAATTACGCCGGTGAAAGCTATCTGGTGTTCGGCCAGTCAGGCGGCTTTGGTGCCAGCCTGGACCTTTCCACTCTTAACGGCACCACCGGTTTTGTTATCAATGGTATCGACGTGGGCGATTATAGCGGGTTTTCGGTGTCATCGGCCGGTGATATCAATGGCGATGGTTTTGATGATTTGATTATTGGCGCCAAGGAAGCTGATCCAAGTACCATTAATAATGCTGGAGAAAGCTATGTGGTATTTGGCAAGGCGGCAGCCTTTAGCGCCAGCCTCAACCTCTCCGCCCTTACCGCCGCCGATGGCTTTGTCCTCAATGGCATCGATGCCGCAGACTTCAGCGGCTATACGGTGTCGTCAGCGGGCGACGTCAATGGTGATGGTTTTGATGACCTGATCATTGGTGCCATTGGCGCTGATCCAAATGGTAATCTTGCTGCGGGCGAAAGTTATGTGGTGTTCGGCCAGGCGGCAAGTTTTGGCACAAGCTTCAATCTTTCCTCCCTGAATGGTACCAACGGTTTTATCATCAATGGTATTGATGCGGATGACCGGAGTGGTTTTGCGGTATCATCAGCTGGCGACGTCAATGGCGACGGCTT
>JAADGA010000172.1 GCA_013152615.1 Alphaproteobacteria bacterium | reverse complement strand
TCTTTGGTTTTTTTATGTCGAGCGGGTTGCTTCAGGCGTCACCGTGGGCGGCTGTCGGTGATTTACAGCTTCGGGACGATGTTGAAATTCTTGCGCGTTACGGCGTTATTACCGGCCCGGTCAACAGTTGGCCGATTTCATGGAAACAGATTACCCGCAATTTGTCCCGCACTCCCGAGATGAATTTACCGTCCTATGTCCGGGCGGCGGTGCTGCGGGTCCGGGGAAAAATACCTGGAAAATTTAATGTCGGGCTTGCTGTACGGGCGACCAATAATCCGGCGATCGTGCGCAGTTTCCAGAAAACAGCGCGTAATGATCTGGATGTGACCGCCCGTGCCGAATATAATAATAGCGCCAGCGGCACCACCGTTCATATTCAAGGCGGCTACCGCAAGGGTAACGGCGAAAAATATTCTCACCTCGACGGCAGCTATCTGTCACAGGATATTGGCAACTGGGCGGTTTATGCCGGGGCGTTTCAACGCTGGTGGGGGCCGGGCCGGGAAACTACCCTGCTGTTGAGTAACAATGCCCGCCCGATGCCGTCGGTCGGCCTGCGCCGGATCGAACCGGAAGCCTTTCAAAACAGATGGTTCAGCTGGATGGGGCCGTGGCAATGGGATATGTTTGTTGCACGCATGAGCAAAAACCGCGCTCATCCCCATGCCCTGATTATCGGTATGCGCCTCACATTTGAACCCATCAGGAATTTTGAAGTGGGCCTCTCCAGAATATTGCAATTTTGCGGGCAGAACCGTCCCTGTAGTCTTAGTACATGGGTCAAGTCGTTGGGGGCGATCGGTGAAAACAAACCGGGCGGCTCGGGCAATCAACTGGCCAGTATCGATCTTGGCTATACGATGGCGGTGGGCAAGCGCACTTCGTTAAAATTATATGCCGAAGGAACTGCTGAGGACCAAAATGTCATTATGCCGTTTCAATATGCCCGGCTTGTGGGGGCGACCTTTTATGGCCCCTGGGGAGACAAAGGCGGGCAATGGCGGCTGACAACTGAAATATCGGATACCCGGGACTCACTCGCCTGGTTCTTTGGCAGAATCCGCTATAATGTTATTTATGAACATAGCACCTATACAACCGGCTACCGTTTCAGGGGGCGCTCGCTTGGCGGCAGTCTGGATAATGACAGTATTTTAATCAGTGTTGCGGGCGAATATCAGGCCCCTGATGGCTGGTTATATCGGTTAAAATATCATCGTGCCGAAATAAATATTGATGGGGCCGGAAAAAATACGGTATCGGTGCCACGTAAAAACCTGAATATTATTGAAGCCTCGGTTACCGGAAGTCTTGGCTTCGGCAAGATCAAGCTTGATCTGAGGCATGCCAGTGACGGTATCCCGCGGCTGGGAAATACCGGTGCCTTTACCACGATCGGCATAGATTGGAGCGTTGGCTATTAGAACCCTGTCCGTGCCGGCAGTTATATTATTTTACTTATGATTTATGTGAAATAATATAACTCACTTATTTTTTGTGTTAAAGCTTGTAATATATCTGATTATCGATAGATATAGGAGAGTCAACAGCCATTATACGAGAGAAATTATTTCTGATGCCCGACCTTAGCCATTTTCAGCGTCTTGAAGCGCAGTCCATTCATATCATGCGCGAAGTGGTCGCGACCTGTGACAATCCGGTGATGCTTTATTCGATTGGCAAGGACAGCAGTGTCATGCTCCATCTGGCGATGAAAGCGTTTTATCCGTCGAAATTACCGTTTCCGGTGATGCATGTGGACACCACATGGAAATTTCGCGAGATGATCGCGTTTCGTGAAAAGATTGTCGCGGAAAATAATCTTGATCTGATTGTTTATATCAATCAGCAGGGTGTCGATCAGAATATTGGTCCGTTCAGTCATGGCTCTGCCATCCATACCGATGTCATGAAAACTCAGGGCCTGAAACAGGCGCTTGACAAATACGGCTTTGATGCCGCCTTTGGCGGCGCGCGCAGGGACGAGGAAAAATCCCGGGCCAAGGAGCGGATATTCTCCTTTCGGTCTGCCCAGCATCGCTGGGACCCGAAAAACCAGCGGCCTGAATTGTGGAATATCTATAATACCCGTATTCACAAGGGCGAAAGTATCCGCGTCTTTCCACTGTCCAACTGGACCGAGCTTGACATCTGGCAGTATATCCATCGGGAGAATATTCCGATTGTGCCGCTTTATCTGGCGAAAAAGCGCCCGGTGGTCACGCGTGACGGCATGCTGGTGATGGTTGATGATGACCGGCTGCCGCTAGAGCCGGGCGAGGTGCCTGAGATGAAAATGGTACGCTTTCGTACGCTTGGCTGTTATCCGCTGACCGGCGCGATCGAATCGACGGCAACGACACTGCCCGGGATTATTCGGGAAATGCTGCTGACCACCACGTCCGAGCGTCAGGGCCGGGCGATTGATCGCGACAGCAATGCCTCGATGGAGCAGAAAAAGCAGGAGGGCTATTTCTGATGGCTGATAAAAGCTATGAAGTCCGGCAATCCGGAAAAATTACCGATGATATCGAAGGCTATCTGAGCGAGCAGGAGCATAAAAGCTTTCTGCGTTTCATTACCTGTGGCAGCGTCGATGACGGCAAATCCACCCTGATTGGCCGATTATTGTATGATTCAAAGCTTATTTTTGAAGATCAGCTGGCCACTCTGGAGCAGGACAGCCGCAAGATTGGCACTCAGGGCAAGGATATTGATTTTGCCCTGCTGGTTGATGGTCTGGCTGCCGAACGCGAACAGGGGATCACCATTGATGTCGCCTACCGGTTTTTTACCACCGACAAGCGTAAATTCATTGTCGCCGACACCCCGGGGCATGAGCAATATACCCGCAATATGGCGACCGGGGCGTCATCGGCGGATGTCGCGGTTATCCTGATTGATGCCCGCAAAGGTGTCCTGACCCAGACCCGCCGCCACAGCTATATCGTCAATCTGCTCGGGATTCGTCATGCGGTGGTCGCGATCAACAAGATGGATCTGGTGGGGTATGCCGAAGATACTTACCGCAAAATAGAGCAGGACTATCGTGAGTTCGCGGAAAAACTTGATTTTTCAACCGTTGATTTTATCCCGATGTCGGCGCTCAAGGGCGATAATATCATGACGGCCAGTGAGCGGATGGACTGGTATTCGGGTCCGGCGCTGATGACCCTGCTGGAAAATATTGATGTATCAAAGCCAACGGCGGACCATGCGTTCCGGCTGCCGGTTCAGTGGGTGAACCGCCCCGATCTTGATTTTCGCGGCTTTTCGGGCACCATCGCGGCAGGCACGGTAAAGGTCGGTGACCCCATCATTGTCCTGCCCGGGGCCAGAACCACTATTGTCAAATCAATTGTCACCTTTGACGGCACCCTTGATCAGGCGGTAACCCTGACCCTTGAGGATGAGATTGATATTTCGCGCGGTGATGTCATTGCGGCACTTGACCAGAGACCCGAAGTGACCGACCAGTTTCAGGCCCATATCATCTGGATGGATGATACCCCGCTGCTGCCGGGCAGGCCGTATCTGATCAAGCTCGCCAACCGGACCGTCACCGGAGAGGTAACGGCACTGAAATACAAGGTGAATGTCAATTCGCTCGACCATGAAGCCGGTAAAACCCTCGCCCTGAACGAGGTCGGGGTCGGCAATTTAAGCCTTGATGAGACCATAGTCTTTGAGCCTTACCGCGATAATCCGATCCTCGGTGCCTTTATCATGATTGACAAGATCAGCAACCGGACCGTTGCTGCGGGCATGATTGATTTTGGCCTGCGGCGCGCGACCAATGTTCACTGGCAGGCGGTGGATGTCGGCAAATCGGCCCGCGCCGGGCAAAAACGTCAAAAGCCGCTGGTATTGTGGTTTACCGGCCTGAGTGCGTCGGGCAAATCAACCATTGCCAATCTGGTGGAGAAGAAACTCCACGCCCGCGGCAATCACACCTATCTGCTTGACGGCGATAATGTCCGTCACGGTCTCAACCGGGATCTGGGCTTTGTCGATGCCGACCGGGTGGAGAATATCCGACGGGTGGGTGAGGTCGCCAAATTGATGGTTGATGCCGGGCTGATTGTGCTCACCGCGTTTATTTCGCCGTTCCGTGCCGAGCGGCGCATGGTGCGTGATATGCTGGACGCTGATGAATTCCTCGAGGTCTTTGTTGATACTCCGCTGGAAATCTGTGAGCAGCGCGACCCCAAGGGCCTCTACCA
>JAADGA010000171.1 GCA_013152615.1 Alphaproteobacteria bacterium | reverse complement strand
ATATGCGCACCCAGGTGGACGCGGATATTCTCAAGGCCGGGCTGTTTGGCGATGGCACGCTGACACCGTTCGAGGAACAGGGCTATTCGCGCTTTGAGTGCGGGACCTTTACCAAATGCGATTTCTGTTCGGAGCGGGTTGATGCCGGTCTGGACCCGGCCTGTGTGGCGACCTGCCCGACTGATGCCCGGGTATTCGGTGATCTTGATGACCCCGACAGCAGGGTCAGCCGCCTGATCCGCGAGCGCAAGGGCCAACAGCCTCTGCCGGAAAAAAATACCCGGCCAAAGGTATATTATATCAACTGATCTGAGGAGAAAGACCATGGCTGTTTCAAGCCTGAAAAATATACTTCGTCCCGGATTTGTCGGGCATAGCTTTAAATCCGGTTACCGGTTTCAGCGCTATTGGGACCGGCCAATGGCGTCGGCCTTCTTTTGTGGCGAGACCGGGGCGGGATTGTTTATTGTCTCGATGCTGGCGGATTATCTGCCGGGGATTATCCTTGGCCTGTTGATTACCGGCATTGGCAAGACGTTTTTTCACCTGACCCATATGGGCGTTCCGGCCAAGTCATGGCGGGCCATCCTGCGGCCTGACCGGTCATGGATCAGCCGGGGACTGATCGGCATCGTGTTTTTTGTCGGCTTTGGCAGCATTTATGCCCTGGGTGAGCTGTTTCATCTGATGCCGGGGGCGCTGGCAATGCCGGTTTACCTGCTGGCGATGGCCGGGGCAATCGTGGTTGTGGTCTATCAGGGCTTTGCCATGTCCTATTCGACCGCTATTGCCCTGTGGAGTACCGGGTTAATGCCGGTATTGAGTATGCTATATGGCCTGTTGGCCGGGACATCGCTGGTGATGCTGCTTGATGCCTCCGGTTTTGCGGTGGCGCGGGCCGACCGTCTGGCTATGGTGGCAACGGCAGAGGCTATCCTGATTATTGTGGTTCTGATGGCACTGCTCAGCCTGCTTCACGGGGCGAAGAATGGTGCGAAAGGGGCGCAACAATCCTATCAATTGCTGATGCATGATATCCTTGCCCGGCCATTTCTGCTCGGGGTGGTCGCGGTCGGGATTATTATCCCGTTTCTGATCCTGTTGCTGCTGCCGGTAAATTTCGTCACCACCCTGATTGTAACCGGCTCAATTCTGGTGGGGTTCTGCCTGTTCCGTCTGTTGATCTTCAGGGCGGCTGTTATTGATCCGATTTTAAGCCCGGCAGATATATTCAGGAAATAGCGCCGCAGGGCTTTCAGGAACGGGAGTTTTCCAAGCGGGCAGTCCGCAAGCTTATTGCTTATCGCTTTTAGCGGTAAAATACAGCCAGAGGAACCCTGAAACGCCCGCCAGGACAGAGGCCACAAGAATGGCGGTTTTGGCCATCAGCAGGTTATCGGGCTGACCGGAAAATCCGAGTTCCGCAATGAATATTGACATGGTGAAGCCGATCCCGCCCATGAGTCCGACGCCGATGATATGCTTGAAATTCAGGCCCTGCGGCAGCGCGGTCAGCCCGAGCTTTACCGCCAGCCATGAAAATCCGGTGATGCCGATCAGTTTGCCGAAAAACAGCCCGGCGGCAATGCCGAGCGCAACCGGATGGGTGACAACACTGCCGAGTGACGCCCAGCCAACGGGAATACCGGCATTCGCCAGCGCGAAAATCGGGATAATAATATAGGCAACCGGCAGGTGCAGATTACGCTCCAGAGTCTGGGCCGGGGCCTGTACCAGATGCACGCCCTTTTCCAAAGCCCTGATCCGGGAACGCAGTTCATCATTCTTCACAATGTTATCTTCATGTTTATAGGCCTGCCTGATCTGTCCGACCATCCCCTTGATCTGAGACAGAAACCGGACCGGATCATATTTTGGCTGCATCGGAATGGTGAAGGCCAGAAACACCCCGGCGAGGGTCGCATGAATGCCGCTTTTTAACATCGCAATCCACAGGATTATACCGAGCAACATATAAGGCAGGGGTCGGCGAATGCCGCCGAGGTTCAGCGCCGCCAGCAACCCCAATACAGCAACAGCCAGCGCCAGCGCCGGCAGGCTTATGGTCTCGGTATAAAATAAGGCGATGACGACCACAGCACCAAGATCATCAATAATCGCCAGCGCCACCAGAAAGGTCAGTAAATTCTTGGGTATGCGTTTGCCGAGCAGCGCCAGTGTCCCGAGGGCAAAGGCAATATCGGTCGCCATTGGTACCCCCCAGCCGTGAAAGGCAGGCCCCGCCGGGTTGAGCCCCATATATATCAGGACCGGCACCACCATGCCGCCGACAGCGGCAATAACCGGGAACAGGGCCTGTTTTGGTTCGGCCAGCTCCCCAACCAGAATTTCACGTTTAAGTTCCAGTCCGACGATGAAAAAGAACAGCGCCATCAGGCCGTCATTGATCCAGTGATGTAATGATTTGGACAGTTGAAACCCCGGTACCCCGATGGTAAAGGGCAGGTTTAACAATTGTTTATAGGCCTCGCTCCACGGGCTGTTGGCGATAATAATCGCGGCAATCGCGCACAGCATAAGCAGGATACCGCTGGTGGTCTGGCGATGGATGAAGGCTTCAAACGGGGTTAATACCCAGTCAAAGGCTTTTTCCCACGGGGCGATATATTCTTTCTGGGTCTTTTCTGTCATCAAGGCCTCTAAAGTTTTTCGAACCATTTGTTAATAGCAAGCGGCATCAATTCTGGCAAGGGGGACGGCGGTCGGAGCGGACTGCCCGGCTAGGGACCAAACTGGTTACCAAATGGTATTAATATATTAATTAAGAAATAAAAGTTTAGTATTATTAACAAGTTAACAGAAATAAAAATAGAATTATCTAATATTTTGAGGGAAAATATCTTTCTGAGCGTATCTAGGAATAGCACCAAATAAATTTATACAGATCATGGAATGGAGATGTTATGACCAGCAGCCGATTACCGACACTTACCAAGCGCCAATTTGTCAAGGGAATTGCCGCCGCAACCACGATCGCTTCCACTGGCCTGTTCGCTAATATTTCATGGGCAAAGGCCGATCCGTCTGAATTGACCGGAACCGAATTCCACCTTGAAATTACCCCGATGGTGGTAAATTTCACCGGCAAAAAAGCCATTGCGACGGTGGTGAACGGCATGGTGCCGGGACCGGTTCTGAAATTCAGGGAAGGTGATGAAATAACCATCTATGTCACCAACCACCTGAAAGAGATGACGACAATTCACTGGCACGGCATTATCCTTGATTATAAAATGGACGGCGTTCCCGGCATCAGCTTTCCGGGGATACAGCCGGGGGAGACATTTGTTCATAAATTCACCGTGGTGCAAAATGGTACTTACTGGTATCACGCCCATACGCTGGCGGAACAGACCGGGCTTTACGGGGCGCTTATTATTGAACCGCGGCAGATTCCGGAAAATGAACGGGTTGACCGGGATTATCCGATTGTGCTCAGCGACTGGACTGACGAAGACCCGGTCGAGGTTTTCCTCAATCTGAAAAAAATGGGCGGTTATTATAATTATAGCCAGCCGACGGTCGGGGATTTTATCAAGGATATAACTCTGAAAGGGCTGGGCAAGGCCATTTCAATGCGCAGTGTGTGGAATAAAACCCGGATGGGCCGGGCGGATTTCAGCGATGTCTCCGGGGCGACCTATACCTATCTGATGAATGGCCAGTCGCCGAACGGCAACTGGCGCGGCCTTGCGAAGAAGGGAGAGAGGGTGCGGTTGCGCTTTATCTGCGCCAGCACGGCAACATTTTTTGATGTCCGGATTCCGGGACTGAAGCTGACGATTGTTTCTACGGATGGCCAGCCGGTCAAGCCGGTCGAGGTCGATGAATTCAGGCTGGGGCCGGGCGAAACCTATGATGCTATTGTCGAAATTCCCGATGACAAGGCCTATAGTATTTTTGCCCAGTCAATGGATCGTTCCGGCTATGCCCGCGGCACATTACAGCCAGGACCCGGCATGCAGGCCGAGGTCCCGGCACTGGATGCGCTGGTGCTTTTGCAACCGGTCGATATGATGGGCAGTATGGCGCAAAAGGCGGGGATAAATATGGCGGATAAACCAAATCATGCCCGCAGCGAATATGGTCCGGGGGTTGATATGCGGGTTGATTATCCGCGGACGAATCTTGATGATCCGGGGCCGGGATTACGCGATAATGGCCGCCGGGTATTGACTTATGCCGATTTAAAGTCTGTTCATCCGGTGGCGGATAACAGAGTGCCG
>JAADGA010000170.1 GCA_013152615.1 Alphaproteobacteria bacterium | reverse complement strand
TCCTGTTCCTGTTGCAAGGATTCGATAAAAAACCCCATGGCATTAAGGGGCTGGCGCAAGTCATGGCTGGCGGCGGCAAGGAATTTTTTTTTGGCCCGGCTATTTTTGACGGCCTCTTCCCGCGCGGATATTGCCTCGGCTTTTTCCAGCTGCAACTGATTGATCAGATCAAGATTCTGGAATCTCAACATGATAGATCTTTTCAGTATATTCTGTATCTCCCGGCTGAAAACCATATTGATAATCAGATACAGGATGGCCGTGCCGCCGATATATTTGTTGATGCCGGGCAGGGCAAGGAAATGGAGGGAAATGCCGGTCATGGACGGGATGGAAAAGGCGTAATAGACTATGGACAGGGTCGACAGGGACGCGACCCCGACAACCACCGCGCTGGCAACGAGAAGAGTAACAAATATGGTTATTTCTATAGTCCCCTGTTGCAGAAAAAAATAACCACCCCCGCCCCAGAGCAGGCCTGAAAATCCAGAGGAAATAATATAATAAGCGATGTGTTTTTGCAGGATGTTCCGGTGCCAGCACCATAAGACCCCCAGTCGAACGATATTTAACAGCCCAATAAGCGCCACCCACAGGATGAGCATATTATGGGGCAGAAAGGGCCAAAGGGCGCCCACAGACATCAATACCACCGCAAGGGTTGCGGCAATGATAAAAAAACTCTGCTTCTCCATGAGCCGTAATTGTTCGGCAAAAATTCTCTGATCAAGATCTGTTCGGGTCATAAACGCCTTATTCCATAACCTCCACATAGCCCTGTTGTATGGCGCGATAGGCGGCTTCTGTCCGGTTGTGCGCGCCGAGGTTTTTCAGAATGCTGCTGACATGTATTTCGACAGTATTTCCTGAAATATTCAGGGTGGCGGCAATTTCCCTGTTTGTTCGCCCTCTGGTCAAAAGAGTTAGTATTTCAGTCTGTCTTTTGGTAAAGCGGCTGCTGTTGCGGCCCTGATAATAGCCGTTGGTCGTCCCGGCGAGTTTTGGCGGGATATATTTTTCGCCGTCCAGAATAAGCCGAATAGCCTCCAGCAGAACACGACCCGGCATGGATTTGGGAATAAATCCCATGGCCCCGGACGCCATAGCCCGGCGAATCTCCCATTCCTCATCCTTGCCCGAGACAATAACAATCGGCGTTGTCGGCGTTTTTTGTGCGAGAAATTCCAGCGCATCAAGCCCATGAATGTCGGGGAGATTGAGGTCCAGCAGGATCAAATCAAAATTATGCTCCCCGGCCGCCGTCATCGCCGCGCGCATATCACCGGCGACCGCTATGGTGACAGCCTGATCAAGTGATTTGAGGACCAGTGACAGCCCCTCGGTAAATAAAGTATGATCATCCACCAGCAGTATTTTGAGACTCATGTCGTCACCCTTTGGGGAGTCATGTGTTTCCCTACCCATGCCCGGATTTATAGTGATTATAAGATACCGGCTAACATATTACAGGGCAAGAGACTTGCCGTAAACTATTCTGTTATTTTTCCTGCTGGCAAGGGCTGTTGCCCACTGTCCTGATCCCAAGGTCAGGACCTAGTGTCGGCGTGGGCCGTGGCGCGGCGGACGCGGGTCTTTGTAGGTAAAGCGTTTCGGGTTGATTTTTACGTTATATACCGGATTAACCAGCGCCACCCGGGTAACGTAGCCCTGGGCATCAACACTCTGCCATGCCCGAAGCTCGAGCGTGCTTTGCTCGAATATCAGCACAATATGGCCGTATTGCCGCCGTTTTGGATCAAACACCGGCACTTTTACCAGACCGGCAAAACGGACAATATCGGGGATTTTAACCGATGAGCCGAATTTAATGGTCTTGTCCACCAGAATGCCGAGCGGTGTCTTGCGGATCGGCCAGCGGCTGACCTGTTTGACCTGATAGTCAATGAAGGTGAGCATGGTGCCGTTGCTGACCAGCAGAAACGGCGCTTTTTTGCCATAATCAAACCGGAGTTTGCCCGGGCGTTCGAGATAGAGCATGCCTTGCATGGTGGTGCCGTCCGGGGCCTGCTGGATAAATTCCGATCTCATCGAATGGATGCTGTTGAGATGTTGCTCTATTTTATGCAGGATTGCCGCATTCTTTTTATTCCTTTCGATTTCCTTCCGGCTTGCCTTTTTATTTTTCTTTATATTTTCCAGCTTAATATTTTCCGGCTTATTTTTTTGGAGGGCTGCGTTATCGGCGGCCACCGGATTATTCGCCGCCAGCACCGCCCCCCCCCGGAGAAATAATCCGGCGAGCAGAATGATCACTATATTTTTCATATTATTTATATCCTGACTTTCCGTTCACGGCATCAATACAGGTTAGTTGCCAATCACGGCAGAATTCGGGCATTATCCGGTTATGGCGGTTCATCAGAAGTCCCCGCCATGATCTTCGATCAGCACCTCGCGCTTGCCAACCCGGTTGGCGGCGCTGACCACGCCCTGACGTTCCATCTTTTCGATAATATTGGCGGCGCGGTTATAGCCGATGGACAGTTGACGCTGAATATAGCTGGTAGAGGCTTTGCGGTCGCGGGCGACAATCGCCACCGCCCGGTCATACAAGTCATCCCCTGAAGGTTTCGCGCCGGTCATTTGTGAATGTTGTAGAAATGTGCTCTCGAAACCTTCATCAGGTTCCTCGGTGATATTCTCCAGATAATCCGGCTTACCCTGTTTTTTCAGTTCCGTGACCACCCGTTCGACCTCGCCGTCACTGACAAACGGGCCATGAACCCGGCGGATGCGACCGCCCCCGGCCATAAACAGCATATCGCCCATGCCGAGCAATTGCTCCGCACCCTGTTCGCCCAGAATGGTGCGGCTGTCGATTTTCGACGTTACCTGAAAGCTGATCCGGGTCGGGAAATTAGCTTTGATCGTGCCGGTGATTACATCGACCGATGGCCGCTGGGTCGCCATGATCAGGTGGATTCCGGCGGCTCTGGCCATCTGGGCCAGCCGCTGGATCAGGGCCTCGATATCCTTGCCCGCCACCAGCATCAGGTCGGCCATTTCATCGACAATCACCACAATCATCGGCAGCGGGGTCAGGTCAATTTCTTCTTCCTCATAAATTGGGTCGCCGGTTTCATGATCAAAACCGGTCTGGACCTTATGAATGATTTTTTCCCCCTTTTTACGGGCGTCTGTCAGCCGTTTGTTATAGGCCCCGATATTCCTTACCTGTAACTTGGACAGCGCCCGATAGCGTTGCTCCATCTCGCGTACCGCCCATTTTAGCGCCACCACCGCCCGCGCGGGGTCGGTAACCACCGGGGTCAGCAGATGGGGGATATCGTCATAAACTGACAATTCCAGCATCTTGGGATCGACCATGATCAGCCGACATTCCGCCGGGGTTTTTTTATAGAGCAACGACAGGATCATCACATTGATCGCCACGGATTTACCGGAGCCGGTGGTACCGGCAACCAGCAGGTGGGGCATCGACGCGAGGTCGGCAACAACCGGGGCGCCACCAATGTCCTTGCCCATGCATAGGGGCAGCATCGCCTTGCTTTCCTCATAGGCGGTGCTGGCGAATTGCTCGCGCAGGACAACCAGTTCGCGCTTGCTGTTGGGCAGTTCGATACCGATAGCGTTTTTGCCCGGCACCACCGCGACCCGCGCACTGTCGGCGCACATCGAGCGCGCAATATCATCGGCCAGGTTAATCACCCGGGTTGATTTGGTACCGGGGGCCGGTTCAAGCTCATACAGGGTAACCACCGGACCGGGGCGAACCTTGATAATCTCGCCCTTGACGCCGAAATCATCCAATACAGATTCGAGCATGCGGGCATTTTGCTCAAGCGCGTCTCTGGTCAGGCGATCTTTTGCCTGTAGCGGCTTTGCCTTGCTTAACAAATTAAGTGGTGGCAGGGCAAAGTTATCCGTATCCCCAAGATCAAACATTGGTTCGCGTTCCCGGGCTTCGCGGCGACTTTTGGGGTCGTGCCCGGGCTTTCGGTCAACCACCGGAATTGATTTTCTGGCCGCAGACTTGTCAGCATCCTTCAGCACCGGCTCTGTGACGGCCGGTTTGCTTTCTCGGTGTTGGCCACGGGGGATATTTCTGCTGATCCTTAGCTTTTCTTTCAGAAACTGATAGCCGCGCCGACTTCCGTGCCAAATCCGGGTTAAGCCCCAGACGATTGCCCGGCCCATTGCCCGCCATTCGTGGCGATCAAGTCCGAGAAAGGCCGGAACCGTTATTAAAGACAGAGTGAGGGCAATGCCGCCATAAAGGACGGGATGAAAGCCGATCCCGGTATCAGACAGGAACTGCACCA
>JAADGA010000169.1 GCA_013152615.1 Alphaproteobacteria bacterium | reverse complement strand
ATGGGTCCCGCTCAAAAAAACACCAAACGGTTTTGTCCGCTTGTCCCTGGGGAAATAGTCACTGATCAGCGTCATTGTTATCGGCCCCAGTCCCGCCTCCCCGGTGGCGACGCCGATGCGGGCCATAAATAAAAACGCATAGGACCGGGCCAGTCCGGAGGCCGCCGTCAACATGCTCCAGATAAAAATACACCATAAAAGAAGATTTTTTCGATTCCAGTTATCCGCCAGACGACCGAGGGGAATCGCAAAAAAAGTATAAAATACGCCAAAAGGCAGCCCCTGCAGCAGGCCAATCTCGGTATCGCTAAGGGCAAAATCAGCCTTGATCGGCTCGACCAGAAGACTGAGAATAAATCGATCGGCGAAAGCAAGGATCAAGGCCAGCGTTAAAATAATCACGACGAACCAGGAATATCGCGGATCGGGCCAATCTTCTGCCCCTTGATTATTCCTGCTGTCGGACATAATATACTTCCTCATTATTTACCGGCGGCGGGTAACGCAACGGGTCATTGTTTTTCTTTAAATAAAAGGATAACATTTCTTTTCGGAAAATGATACTATTTCTATAAACCCCTTTTCGGAAAATGGAAACTGACGGCAGATAACCAGAAATTAATGGCCAACAGCCGAATGCCCACAACAGCAGAAAGGCACCCCGGTGCGTCAGCAAAAAAACACCCTGTCAAAAAACCCTGTATCACTGGGTAAACGCCTGCGCCAGTTTCGCCAAAAACGCGGATTGTCACTTCAGGAGGCCAGCCTGATGACGAGCGTTGCCACATCCACTCTGTCAAAAATCGAAAACAGCAAGATGTCGCCCACCTTTGATGTTATTACCCGGATTATGTCGGGACTTAAAATTCCTCCGGCTTATTTATTTAACGATAGCAGAACCGGTACCGGCAACCAGACCCCCACCGTTGACCGGCGGGACAACCCTGTTTCCTTGTCTATTCCCGGGGCAGACTATGAGATTCTCTGTGCGGATAATAGCGCAAAAGAAATGTTTACGACGATAATTACCCTCCATACCACCAAACATAATGACCTGATCGGCCATGCCGGTGAAGAATTTTTGCTCGTCCTTGACGGCACACTGGAAGTGTCGTTCCGCGACCAAGATCCCATTCAGCTTGATCAGGATGAATGCCTGTATCTTAACAGCCGTAACCCGCATTCTTTTTGTGCCGTTGGCCCCACCCCGGTTCGATTCCTGGCCGTAAGCAACAAATCGACCTTTGATGATGTTCGCGACAGTGATAATAACCCGATCTCGGCCATGTATAAATTGCGTAACCTGATCCTTAAATAATTTATGGTTATATCATCCTGTTCTCGCGGTAATAGCTCCGAAAAAATTTAGATTGATTTTCCTATAGGAAAGTTTAATATTTCTTATCGGAACATTAAATAATTCACCATCTAAAAAACAGGACGATATTATGTACAGATATTTTAAAGATAATTTTGCCTGGTCGTTCTCGGTCTCGCTGGCAATGGAAATGGGCCAGATTAACGAAATTGATCAGGCATGTGCGCCGCTGCTGGCTTTGCAAAGCAAATCTGCGAAGGTTATGGCGGAGGCCTGGCATAAAAGCTGGACCAAAATCGGCGACAAGGTTGCCGGTCAGGGCCGTGACGATGCCAGAAACGGCCATGACTATACCGCCGGCATGAAATTGCTGCGCGCCTGTGGCTATTACCAGATAGCAGAACGGCTGATGGTGCCGGCAGACCCGCGCCGCAATCCGCTTTATCAAACAAGCATTGATTGTTTTTCCGAGGGGGTCGCCCTGAGCGGCCACCGCACAACAAGGGTTGAAATCCCGGTTGACGGCGGAATTATGGCCGGTTGGCTCACTTTGCCCGACGGCCCCGGCCCGCACCCCTGCCTGATTTTCTCCAACGGTTTTGATTCAACCAAGGAAATACTTTACCTGATCCACCGTGACCTGTCCTGTCAGCGCGGTATCGCCACTTTTTTTGTCGATAATGAAGGCTCTGGCGAAGCGTTGCGATTTCATAACATGAAACTTAAACCGGAGACCGAAGTCTGGGCCGGAAAATGCGTGGATTATCTGGAGACGGTGGCGCAGATTGACAGTGAGCGCATCGGCATCATGGCGTTAAGCTTTGGCGGCTACAGTGCGCCGCGCGCCGCCGCCTTTGAACCACGGCTGAAATGCTGCATAGCGCTTGGGGCCAATCCCGTTGGAGACAAAATAAATCCGGTCGATTTCGAAGCCCGGCTATCCACCCCGGAAATAGAAAGCCATTCCCTGTGGCTGACCGGGGCCAAATCCCGGCAGGAGGCCTGGGAAATATTTGACGCTTATACCCTGACCGATGCGCTGCCGGCGCTAAAATGTCCGTTTCTGGTTGCTCACGGGGAGCTGGACCTGCTGGTCCCGATGACGGACGCACAGTGGATGGTTGATCTGGCCGTCAACAGCAGCCGGGCGGAACTGAGGAAATTTACCGAGGAAGAAGGGGCCGCCGAACATTGCGGTGCCGATGATCCCAAGCGCATTGGTGCCTTTTGCTACGACTGGGCGGCAGAGGTTCTGGGCGGAAGAACCAAACCGGAAAAACCATCCTGAATTTTAAATAAACCATATAAAAACCAAAGGCATAAAACCAAAGGCCGTGGCAATAAATATATGCCACGGCCTTTGTTCAATTCAGAGCACTGACCGCGCCCTAATGCTGTGGTTACTGCGCCACCAGCCTCATAGTCCGGAAAAACCTTGTCAGAATTTATACTGAACGCTGGCGCCCCACTCCCGTGGCTGTCCGATCTGGCCCTCGGCAAAGCCCAGTCCGGCAAGGAAATCAGTCCCGCCCTTGATATATTCCTTGTCGGTGAGGTTAGTGACAAAGGCCGCAATCGTCCAGTCACCGTCACCGGGCTGAAAGCTCAGGCGCATATTAATCAGGCCATATTTATCCTGCACAATCGAAGGGCTGTTCGTGGCATCATGGAAAACCTTGCTCCTGAATGCCCAGTCAATCCGGCTGCTCAGGCGGCCATAATCGCCAATTTCTGTGGTATAGTTCGCCGCCAAAGTGAGTGTCCATTCCGGGACTTCAGGAAAGCGATTATTTACCGAGATCGGCACCGTCGGCTTGACATAGGTATAGCGGGCGTGGGTATAACCAACATTTGTTATCAGGGTTAACCCTTCTGCTACCACCGCCTTCAGCTGAATTTCAAATCCCTTGATTTTCGCTTTGCCCGCATTATCAATAATCGAAATAGGCTGTGCCGTTTTTGGATCAGAGGTCAGGGACTGGAATTGAATATCGTTATAATTACTGTAAAAAACGTCCCCGTTAAACAGCAAACGATGATTAAACCATTCGGATTTCACCCCGACTTCATAGGTCCAGACGGTTTCCGGACCAAAGGGCAGGAAATCATTACTCTTCATCGAGCGGCCATTAATACCACCACTCTTAAATCCCTGAGCCGCAGAAACATAGGTCATAAGGCTGGGATTCCACTGATACTCAAGCCCGAAACGCGGTGAAAAGGAGTGATAACTCGCCCCCATCTCGCCATAGGGAATATTTTCAACCCCGGTATGAGACCGAAAGCCCTTGCGCGCCAGATTCTTGGTCTCATAAGTATAGCGCAATCCCGCGGTCATACTCAACTTGTCGGTCAGCGCGTAAGTTGCCTGACCAAATCCGGCATAACTTTTGATATTCTGACTGACTATCCTGCTGCCGCCAAGGTCGGCACCAAACAGTTTCCACAGTGGCTCCAATACCAGGGTTTTAACAAAATAATGCATTTTTTCCGAGTAATAATAAAGCCCCATTACCCAGTTTAACCTGTCTTCAAACGATGTGCCGCTGAGCAGAAACTCCTGAGTGAACTGCTTTTGATTCCAGTGGTTCTGCTGATTGATTATATCATATATGGTGCCGTCCGGATCAACACCGGCATCAACGGTGACATGCCGGTAGCTTGAGGTTGACTTTAACGTCATACCCCCGAGGTCCCATGTCGCCGTCAACGCGACATCCCGGGCATCAGAATCATTGCTGTTCGGCCCGGTGGCATAGCTTTGATATATATTCAGGCCTTTGAGAAAATCATTGCCGTATGGTGGATTAAGAAATTTACTTAACAGATGAACAAGGCCAAGGTTGGCATTATATGCCAGTACCCGACGGGTCCAGCCTTCTTCGCGTACTCTGGTTGCTGACAGGGTTAACAATACATCGAGATTTTCACTGGCCGTCCAGTCTATTTTTACCCGGCCACTGACTTTATTGACATTGCCCATGCCGCCAATTCTCTTATGGGTGACGTAATCCAGCCGTT
>JAADGA010000168.1 GCA_013152615.1 Alphaproteobacteria bacterium | reverse complement strand
TTCTCGGGTCCCGGTTCATGGCGGCAAACATATTAAGCAGATCTTCCTTGAGTTGGTAGTTTTCACCAATCTTGATTGGCGGTATCAACATGCCTTCGTCATATTTACTTTTTGCTCCCGTCACCATACCGCTTGGCTCCGAGCCGCCACATTCCCCGGTATGAACCGCGGCCCCGATGAAACAGATCAACCTGTTTTCGTGAAAGACAGGCACGGCAAGCCCCATATCCGCATTATGGACCCCGGCGTAATAAGGATCATTATAGAAGAAACTATCGCCGTCTTTTACGCCAACGGATGGCTCATCCACCCAATGCTTGACGATATATTTCAACGGAATTTGCCCAAGCACCGCATGGTGATAAATCCCGGTTGCACAGATGGAGAGGTCGCCCTGTGCCGTAAATATTCCAAAAGCCACATCACCAAAACGCATCGCCGTTGACGCGCCGAGCTTCATGGTGGTTTCCTTGCCCTCCAGACCGATCATATGCATTTTATGCTTGAAAATTTCAAACTCGACATCATCAATCTGGTCTTGAGCCATCAGTTCCGTTTTCGTCATTGGTTCAGGGCGCATGCGCTGAACCACTTCCTCGTCCCGGCTGTAGGAAACTCTGCTCATTATTTTACTCCCTGTTCCATAATGCAGTTGCGGAAAGCATCCATGGTGAAGCCCCACCCCGGTTCAACTACATAGGTTGTTTCCGGCAATTCCAGTATGGCGGGACCACTGATTTTATTGCCGGGTAAAAGCTGGCCATAGTCGTAAACCGGCGTGTCTTCAAAGCCCTTTTGCGGCGACCAGTAGATGGGCCGTGAGTCTCGCTTTGCCGCGCTATCCGGTTCTGCTCCAGCCATATCCAGCGCTACCGGCAGTTTAAAGGTCGAAGCGACCGATGCGGTTAATGAGAAATCTTCCACATTGATGCCGCCGGCAGGGAAGGTCGCCTCAGGGGAATAAATCTCACCGTAAAGCCTTGTGAAATTATCGCAGATTTTCTTGACGTCCTCAGTACTTTCAAGGCTCAGACGTGAGGCATGGACCTTGGTCATGTTATACTGACTGCCATAGCGCATATTGAGTTCGAGCTTAAAGTGCATCTGATCTTCACAGTAGCCCTCCAGCCGCAAATCTCTTGTCGCCAGATCTTTTAGCTCCGCCACTATATTATTAAATCCCTCCAGCTCCGAAAGGTAGGACTGGTCCACCCACCGAAATAATTTCAGCGAATAGCTCTTGTCCCAGATTTCCTTGATCGGCATGGTGGAAGCGCCGTAAGCCCCAAATACCGAGGACTGGTGTGGCGCAATAATTTTCTTCGCCCCGATAAAAGCACCAAATCCACAGGCATGAGCCCCGCCGGCACCGCCGCAGGCCAGCACGACAAATGTGCGCGGATCATGACCTTTCAGGGCCACCTCGTTAAAAACCTGCTGTCCCATGCGGGCATCAACCAGACGGCGAATACGGTATGCGGCCTCCTCCGGTGTAATGCCAAGGGGGCCTGCGATTTTTTCCTGAATTGCCTTGCGTGCCAGATCTTCATCCAGCAGCATTTCACCGCCAAGGTAATTTTCCGGATTATAAAGCCCAAGCACCAGATCCGCATCGCTTACCGTCGGTTCCGTGCCGCCCTGATCATAGCAGACCGGTCCCGGCATGGAACCCGCCGACTGTGGTCCGATTTCGATGGCATTACCCATCAATCCATTGAGCCAGGCAATGGAACCGCCGCCGGCGCCAATGGATTTTACTTCAATCGCCGGGATATTGGTCCGCCAGCGGTCAATCACCGGCAGGAAATCATGAGCTTTGATCTCACCATCCTCAATCAGACCAATATCAAAAGACGTACCCCCCATATCGGTAAAAACAATATTTTCATCGCCGGTCAAATTTCCCAGAACCGCCGAGCCATGAAGGCCCGCCACCGGACCCGCATTATGGGTCAGCACGGCCCGGGTCCGGGATGCTTTCTTGGTGCCGCCGGTGTTATGAACCAATGTCAGCGGTTT
The DNA here is from genome assembly GCA_013152615.1 of Alphaproteobacteria bacterium. Lineage (GTDB taxonomy): Bacteria > Pseudomonadota > Alphaproteobacteria > Sphingomonadales > Emcibacteraceae > Paremcibacter. The sequence goes on along the minus strand of JAADGA010000168.1, from coordinate 2,326 downwards.
CCTGAAACCGCCGTCCCTGAGTTCATTGCCCAGCTTGTTGAGCCCCTCGGCCATTACGCCATGAATGTAGCCATTGACTATGGTGGTCATAGTCCGGGCATATTCACCGGATTTTGGCGAAATATCCGATGACAGGATAACGGGCATCGCCCCCAGATAATCCTCGGGATATTCCTGTTCAATGATCTCCTTGATCAGGCGTTCATGCTCCGGATTAATGAAAGACCAGAGCAACGAGACCACAAAACCCTGTGCGCCCTTGTCGACCAGTTCCTGCAGCTTTGCCAGCACGTCTTCTTTCCTGAGCGGGCTGATGATTTTGCCGGAATAATCCATACGCTGACGGACACCAACCACCATATCCGGCCTGATCAGGGGTTCAGGTTTCTGGATGCGCGCCTGATCCCGGCCTTCCTGCCATCCGAGGCCATCGGCCCAACTGCGCCCCCGGCCAATGAAGATGGTATCTTCAAAGCCGGCGGTTGTAATCAGCCCCAGTTTCGGGCCACTACGTTCAATCAGGGCGTTGGTGCCAACGGTTGTCGAATAGCGCACACTGGCCACGCGGGCAAGAAAGGCTGCTATTGTCTGATCATTCTGACGGGCCAGCAGCGACATGCCCTTCATGAAACCGACGGAGAGGTCATAATGGGTGGTGGGTGTTTTACAGCTTTGTGACCGGCCATCATTGTGGCTGCAGAAAAAGTCTGTGAATGTGCCGCCCACATCAACGCCAACCGTGTATTTGCCCCCATCGTGATTTTTCGATGCTTGTGCCATACTCAACTCCTGATGCGTCTTAAGTCACTAACCAGAGCAAGTATCGCCTCCAGATCAGTGTTTACGTCTAATTCTTTTAAACTGGTGAACAGGATATTGAGCCCCGACAGTGCGCGGACATAAGTTCGCGCCTGCGCTCTGGATTCTGCCGGGTTATCAAAATCAAGCGGTGCACCAATACCTTTGATATTCCCCGCCAAATCTTTTAATGCCTCAAGAGGCGGAAGCCCGCCCGTCTGGTCGGCGCCGAAGAAGATGAAGGGTAGTTTGAGTTTGGCGAGATCAGGAATAATGGCCGGATCGTAATTCTCCAGATAAATTCCCAAAGGCACACTGTAATAAGTGGCCATATTTTTCAGGGTATTATAGGCTTTGCGCTGCACCATCCCGATTTTGGCTTGCCCCAGCGCCGCGCCTTCACGGAACAATAAAATATCGGGTCGGGTTTTACAAAAAGCTTCCACCATTTCGACAGTTTTCTGTTTTAAGTCACTGACCCGCGCCGCATCGCCAAGTATATCTGCCGCCAGACTGAGCGGGCCTGTCATATTGGCAATGCAGCCAAAACAGCCCTGTTCGGTTTGTACTAACCGGTCAAAGGCAGCCAGCGCCACGGAAAATTTTTCCTGCTCCGAACAGATTTCCGGAGCGAAACCCAGCACCAGAGCGTCCATATCCAGCAGGCGCCCGGTCTTTGCCAGATTAGCCGCCCACAAAGCCTGGGCCAGAACCATGTCCTCATATTCCATAGCACCCACCCGGGCCGCCAATGGCTCAAACATGGTCAGCAGTGCCTTGTCTGGCATCACCTGCTGATTCAGGAAGTTATCCAGTTTTTCCCTGCTCATTTTGCCGCTTCCCGCGCCTTCAGGGCATCAATATCCAGCTCGATTTCATGAGTTAACGGATGTCCCGGGGGCAAATATTCATTCTCGATCATGGTGCCGCAGGACGGGCAGTAAAATTCTATCAATCGGCAATAATCAGGGTCCGGGGTAAAGCTGAAGGCCTCACCCTCCACCAAAGGCGGGTGGACCTCTTTCATGTCACGCTCTGTCACCAGACAGGCTTTTTTATAATTATCCCGCGCTGAATTCAGTTCATGATTACAGCGATTGCAGCACCAGAGTTCTTTGGAAAGATCAATATCGAGATATTCGGTAATGCGCACTTTAGTCATTTTTCACCTTTTCCAACACGGCATTATTAAATTTATCGACCGTCATTTTCCAGCCGTCGGGGACCAATATTGTCGTCATGTCACTTTCAGTCAGCGCTGGCCCCTCAATCACATTATCCCGGCCAAGTTTTGCCCGGTCATAAATCGGTGATTTAACAAAACCGGCTTTGGAACTGACATAGAGCGGCCGGTAATTTTTGATCGCTCCGGCGACATCAGGCGTTATTTCCGGCAACGTCTGCATTTGATAGTGAGGGACTGCCGCCGTCACCATAAGGGCAATGGTCTCAAGCCATATGCCGGTATCAGTCTTTTCCCCCACATCCTTCAGCGACCGGGCGGCAATGTCCAGAACAGCTGACAGGC
>JAADGA010000167.1:6845-9496 GCA_013152615.1 Alphaproteobacteria bacterium | reverse complement strand
TGCAGATGGTGCCAGCGCCCGGAACCGTTGCTCAATGTCTTTGATGGTATTTGCGTCCGGTGGCTGTTTCAGGATTTCCTCAAAATAATGCACGGTCCCCGGTGCAGTGTTCGGTTCAGGCGGAGTTAACAGCATCAGCCTTTTGGGCAGGCAGTCCGGGTTCAGCGATGAAACTTTTTCCGCATTATCGCTGATAACCATACTGACTTCGGAAAATGTGATCAGTTTTTCCATCAGCTCATTGGGATATTTGGCAAAGATTGGCACACAGACCAGACCGGCACTCATCACCGCCATTTCGCAGACCAGTCGCTGATAGCTGTTGCCGGCAATGACCGCAACCCGGTTCATCGCGTCATTATCAGGATCAGGTCCGTGATTGAGCAAAAAGGCCGACAGGGTGATAATATCGCGGGTCAGGTCGGTCCATGACCAGTATTTATAGGGGCCGCCGTCCTGCCGTTCGGCAAAGGCCGGAGCAGAGCCGTATTTATCACGATTGTCAATAAACATGGTGCCAACATTGGCGGTATATTGCCCCAATATAATGTCAGATTTCACTATGTTCATAAATATTCTCTTTCTGTTTTAATTCACCGTTGTGCAGCCGTGGGTGAAGGTGCGGAAAATATCTGCGGCAACCTCCGTGGCGTCGCCGTGGCTTTGCGGCGAATACCAGCCAAATATCCAGTTCATCATACCATATAACAAAAAGCTCTTACGGCTGATGATGTTGGCAGGATAGTCAATGCCGGTCTCTGCCCGCATATAGGTGCCGACAATTTGCTGTCCGAGACGGGCATATTCTTCTTTCAGCTGCCACAATATCTGGCTGCGCTGATCATTCATTTCCTGCGAGCCGGAGGTCATGATCCGCATTTCATTCAGATGATCGATAAAATAGGTTACATGATTGGTAATCAGGCCTGACAGCCGCCGGTCCGGTGAAATATCCTGTAGCATCAGGTGACGGGACATTTCGAGCAGCGAGGTAAAGCCGCGCTGATTGATCAGGAACAACAATTCTTCCTTGCTGTTGAAATAATGATAGAGACCCGACAGGCTGCGTCCGGTGACCTGTGCCAGATCACGCATGCTGGTGCCGTGATAGCCAAGCTGCGCCATCAGCCGCGCAGATTTGTCCAGGATTTCATCAAGACCGCTGAGATGCTTGTCAAGGGCGAGTTCGCTCATTCATTGTTCCATACCGGGGTCTGTTTGGCAAGGAAGGAGTTTATGCCCTCATTGGCATCATGGCTGGTCATCAATTCATCAAGGTAAAGCCGCTCAAGATCACAGATATGCTGGCGGTAAAGGCTGTTGATGCCGCTGCGAACCGCCCGGTTGGCAAAGCGCAGGCTGCTGGCGCTGCGCGGCAGGATATGCTTTTCGATATAGCTTGTCAGGGTCTGTTCAAGCTCTTCTTTCGGGCTGACACTGTTGATAATCCCGCAGTCCTGCATTTCCCGGGCGGTCATTTTGGCGCCGGTAAGCACCATATGGGCCGCGGTAACACCGCTAGCCAGGAAAGGCAGCAGGGCGGCAGCAACCGGCGGAAAGACGCCAAGCTGGATTTCAGGAACGGCATATTTCGATTTTTCATCGGCAAAAATCAGCCCGCAGGCAATCGCCAGTTCAAAGCCGCCACCAAGGCAAAAGCCGGAAACCTGCGCCAATGTCGGCACCGGATGGGCCAGAATATCGCCAATCATCACATGGAATCCCGGCAACATGTCATTGACCCGTTCTTTGGTATGTTCTTCAACACTGGCACCAAAACAGAAATGGTCTCCCGCGCCTTTGAAGATCACGAGCTTTCTGTTCCGCGTGTCAAGATCAGCCTTCAGGAAAGCTCTTATTTCTGCCATCATGGCGGCAGTCAGAATATTTGCCGGGGGATCGTTAAGGATAACCTCAACCACCTGACCGTCGTATTTTTCTGTTATTTCAAGAGTTTGATATGTCATATTAGCTTACTCCTGATCCGGTATCATAATGGCGCGGCGGTCAAGTTTATGGTCATTGGCCAGCTTGACCACCTCGTTAAGCTGTGACAGCGGATAAGTAACAATATTATCCAGCAGGTTGATGCTGCCGTCGAGCACCCCGCTGACAACAGCAGGATAATATTTCGGGCTACAGCCCCAGTTGCCGAACATGTCGGCATCGAACGCCATCATATTGCTCAGCCGCAGTTCCAGCTTACCCATGGTAAAGCCGATAATACCGACCGTTCCGGCAAAGCTTAACAGCGAAAAGGCCACGGTCTGACCGGCGGTTGAGCCGCTGGTTTCAAACACTTTCCATTGAAAATTGGGCAGGTTATGCTCTTTAACCACGGCGCGGATGGCTTTTTTTATCGCGCGCACATCAAGGTCTCTGGTACAGATGCCAAAATCAGCCCCTTGTTGCTTGACCGCCTCGATCTTGGCGTTGTCAATGTCCAGCGCAATCACCGTCGCCCCGGCATTATGGGCGTGCTGCGCCATGTAAAGCCCACCCCCGCCGGTGCCGATAACAATGGCGAGATCACCCTTTTGCAACCCGCTTCTGACCATTGACTGATACGGGGTGGTGATGGCATCGGCAATCACTGATAATTGCGGTAATTCAAATTTGCCCAGATCGTCATCCAGTTTGCACAGGAAGCG
>JAADGA010000167.1:0-6812 GCA_013152615.1 Alphaproteobacteria bacterium | reverse complement strand
CCGCCGTTAAAGTCATTGCCGGGCATCAACTGATGCTGACAGATATTCTCCCGGCCAGCCAGACATAATTCACAGTCTCCACACGGCAGGACCGCTGGAATAATCACCTGTTTTGCCATAAGAGCGGAATAATTTTTACCGGCAGCGACAACCGTCCCACTGATTTCATGGCCAAGGATTAGCGGCAGCTCATGTTTGGTCGCGACCGCACCGGCCATAAAACCAAGATCAGTGTGACAGACACCGCATCCGGCAACCTTGACGACGACATCGGTGTCGGCGATATTGTCAATGATGAATTCGCGCCTTTCCAGAGGCTCGCCGGAACGGGTAAAAAACATTCCCCATGCTTTAATTGATGACATATATGGTCCTCTTAAGTGTTTGATTAAAGAATTTACGCCTTTTATCAGGTTGTTACCGGGGTCAATAGTCAACCGAACGACCGTTCGTTAATTTAATAAAAATACGGTGCTTTTGCAACGGATATTTTTCAGATGCGCGGTTTTGGCGATAAAATTTAAGATATAAGATATTTGGACAGTGGCGGATTTAATATGTGTTTTAATATGGTTGCGTTAGAATTTACTCTCCGTTTCCGCTAATAAATTCTGATATTGTTACAGAAGTTAAGTAAATATATTACCGGTTATTTTTTACCAGGGCGGCGCTTTATCCCTTTCTTTAACCGGATATATTTTTAGCGCGGCGTTGATTCTATGGCGTTGCTGTTCACGAACCAGTGATCAGGGCTTGATTTGCCTATCGAGCGGTGATGCCATAAAATCACCTTACTGCATAGTTCCTCCCCTCGACTTGGGCCAGCCTGCGGGCTGGTCATTTTTTGTGCTGGCAAGCGACGGTTATGCTCTTATTGACATATTCTTTATCCTGCGGTTTACTATCGGCGAAGATATCCTGAAAGCAGATTGGAACCCTATTTATGCCCACGATCCTGAGACTGATTATCATTTCATTTTATGTCGGGCTGGCGACATTTTCATCCGCACAGGCCCGGTCTGCCGCCGCTATCCCCTATGGTCACAACAAGGCAGTGGGCACATATGCCGACGTTGACGGTATCAGGCTTTACTATGAGGTTTATGGTCATGGCCAGCCGCTGCTCCTCATTCACGGCAACGGCGACAGCATTGCCGGAATGGCGGCGCAAATCGCGTATTTTTCCAAAAATTATCAGGTCATTGTCGCCGATAGTCGCGGCCACGGTAAATCAGGTCTGGGAAAAACGCCGCTGACCTATATCCAGATGATGACGGATTTGAATGCGCTGCTCAATCGTCTGAAAATTCGCCATGCCGATATTTTTGGCTGGAGTGACGGCGGAATACTGGGCCTGTTGCTGGCGATTAATCACCCTGACAAGGTCGGCAGGCTGGCTATTATGGGGGCAAATCTGCGACCGGATGAAACGGCGGTAGAACCGTGGGTGGCACCGATACTGAAGGGATATGCCAGAAAAATCAAGGAGATGATGGCAAAAAAGGACAGTTCGAAGGACTGGAATCTGCAATGGCAACGGCTGAAACTGTTGATGACACAGCCAAATATAAAAACCGTAAGCCTGCACCGGATTACCGCCCCGGTGCTGGTTATCGCTGGCGACCGGGATGTGATCCGGGCACAGCATACCCTTGAAATATTTCGAAATCTGAAAAATGCCCAACTGGCAATATTACCCGGCCACACCCACTTCGCCCCGGTTCTGGACCCGGTGATGTTTAACAAACTGTTGAGTAATTTTTTCAACAAACCCTTTAAAAAACCCTCGACCAGGGCAATTATGCAACAGCAGTATGTCAGCTTTATCAACGCAACAAAATAAAGCAAGGGATTGTAATAAATTCTGCGTATTACCACATATTACATTAATTTAGCATATTTTATAGATTGGGTAACGGGTTATGGAAGAAACAAAAAAAACACATAAAACAGGTATGGCAACGTCGGCGACAAAAGACCCGGTGTGCGGGATGACGGTTGATCCGGCAAAAACCAAGCATCATCATGACCATGACGGCCACAGCTATCATTTTTGCTGTGACGGTTGCCGCAGTAAATTCGCCGCTGACCCGGATAAATATCTCAACAAGACTCTGGTAAAAGACCCGGTGTGCGGGATGACGGTTGACCCGGCAAAAACCAAGCATCATCATGATCATGACGGCAACAGCTATCATTTCTGTGGTGCTGGCTGTCGCAGCAAATTTGCCGCCGATCCGGATAAATATCTCGAGACTGCCTCGCTGAAGGATCCGGTGTGCGGGATGACGGTTGACCCGGCAAAGACCAAGCATCATCATGATTATGACGGCCACAGCTATCATTTCTGCAGTGCCGGTTGCCGCAGTAAATTTGCTGCCGATCCGGATAAATATCTTGAGCCCGAGCCGCTGAAGGATCCGGTGTGCGGCATGACGGTCGACCTCATGATTATGACGGCCACAGCTATCATTTCTGCAGTGCCGGTTGTCGTAGCAAATTTGCCGCCGACCCGGATAAATATCTTGGAGAGAAATTACCGGCTGAAGCCATGCCGGAGGGTACTAAATATACCTGCCCCATGCATCCGGAAGTTATTACCGATGACCCCGACGCCCTGTGCCCAAAATGCGGTATGGCGCTGGACCCTATGGGTATTCCGGCAGTCAAAGAAGGCCCTAACAAAGAACTGGTGGATTTTTCCCGGCGGTTCTGGGGCGGACTTATTTTAACCTTGCCAGTTATAATTCTGGAAATGGGCGGGATTTATATTCCGGGATATGGCAGCACTCTTATCCCGGGATTCCATGGTTTTATCAGCGAGAGATTATCTGAGACATTACAGTTTCTATTGTCAACTCCGGTTATATTCTGGGCGGCAGCACCGCTTTTCGTCCGCGGCTGGAATTCCATACGAACGATGAATTTTAACATGTGGACCCTGATCAGTATCGGTACCGGCATTGCCTATACCTATAGCTTGGTTGGCTTCTTCGCTCCGGAGTCCTTTCCCGACCTCGTCAAAACCGATTCTGGTCTGGTGCCGGTGTATTTTGAGGCGGCTTCGGTCATTATTGTTCTGGTTCTGCTTGGTCAGGTGATGGAACTTCGGGCGCGGGAAAAAACCGGCGGCGCCATTCGTGCCCTGCTGGATCTTGCGCCAAAATTTGCCATCAGGGTTTATGATGACGGCTCCGATGAAGAGGTGCCGGTGGATCAGATCGTCGCCGGTGACAAAGTCCGGGTCCGCCCCGGAGAAAAAATCCCGGTAGATGGTCTTATCGTCGAGGGTCATTCGATCATTGATGAATCCATGCTCACCGGCGAATCGGTCCCGGTCGAAAAACTGGTTGATGACAAGGTTACCGGCGGGACCCTCAACGGCACCGGCAGTTTTATCATGCAGACTGAAAAGGTCGGGGCTGATACCGTGCTGTCGCAAATCGTCGCCATGGTGGCCGAGGCCCAGCGCAGCCGTGCCCCGATCCAGAAATATGCCGATATGATTGCTGGCTGGTTCGTTCCGGTAATTCTGTCCATTGCCGTCATAACATTCATTGTCTGGTTCTATTTCGGGCCGGAGCCCGCGCTGGCAAATGGTATTATTTCGGCGGTTGCGGTGCTGATTATTGCCTGCCCGTGTGCGGTTGGTCTGGCAACACCAATGTCGATTATGGTATCAACCGGTCGCGGCGCAACCTCGGGTGTTCTGATTAAAAATGCCGAGGCGCTGGAACTTTTTGCCAAGGTCGATGTGCTGATCGTTGACAAGACCGGCACCCTGACCGTCGGCAAACCGGTATTGACTGATATTATCCCCTTTAACGGCTTTGCCGATCAGGAAATTCTGTCGATGGCGGCCAGTCTGGAACGGGGCAGTGAACATCCGCTGGCAGCGGCGATTGTCGGTGCGGCCAAAGAACAGAAGGTAGAGTTTTTACAGACAGATGATTTCAAGGCGATCACCGGCAAAGGGGTTGAGGCCGTTATCAAGGGCAAACCGGTTGCCCTCGGCAACAACGCCATGATGGACTTCCTCGGTCTGAGTACGGATGACAGCAATCATCAGGCCAATAACATGAGGGCCGAGGGTAAAACGGTCATGTTCTTTGCTATTGGCGGCAAACTTGCCGGTCTGATTGCCGTTGCCGATCCGATCAAGGAAACCACCAATGAAGCCCTTGATGCGTTACATAAAGAAGGGCTGCGGATTATCATGGCCACCGGCGATAATGCCACCACGGCACAGGCGGTCGCAAATCAGCTGAATATCGATGAATTCCGTGCTGATGCCCTGCCCGAAGCCAAGGCGGAACTAGTCAGGGAACTTCAAAGTCAGGGCCTCAAGGTTGCCATGGCTGGCGACGGGGTTAACGATGCTCCGGCGCTGGCACTGGCTGAGGTCGGGCTTGCTATGGGCACCGGGGCTGATGTTGCCATGGAGAGTGCGGGCATTACCCTGATTGGCGGTGACCTTACCGGTATTGTTCGCGCGCGGCGCCTGTCAGAAGTCACCATGCGTAATATCAAGCAGAATCTGTTCCTGTCCTTTATCTATAACGGGGTAGGGGTGCCGATTGCGGCAGGGGTTCTGTTTCCGGTCTTTGGGATCTTACTGTCGCCAATTGTCGCAGCAGCGGCCATGAGCCTGTCATCCCTGTCCGTGGTCAGCAATGCGCTTCGGCTCAGGATTACCAAGATATAGTCAGGATTACCAAGATATAGTGAAGTTCCCGAACGGGCAACTTCATCTCTGAATCAGGGCAGAATAGCCGGAGTCACCTTAATTGGTGGCTTCGGCTAGTTTTTTGCGGGCACGATAAATTCTGGTTTCTATCGTTTTGCGGGAAACGCCCAATATGGTGGCACACTCGTCCTGTGACATATTTTCCAGTACACACATTATCAGGGGTGACTTGAGTTTATCCGGTAATTTCGCCACGGCCTTGGCCAGGTTTTCCAGTTCTATCTTGTCAATGAGAATAAGCTCGGGGTTGGCTCCCGGGTCAACGATATTGTCCAGAAAATTATTATCATCCTCCATTCTGTTGAATGAGGAAAAGGGTAACAGACGTCTCAGGGTATTTTTTCGACCCCAGTCCCGGCATTTATTCAGGGTGATCTGAAAGGCCCACGGCGAGAACTGCCGCTCCTGATCATAGAGGTCAATTTTTTGATATATGGTGATGAAGCTCTCTTGCAACAGGTCATAGGCCTCATCACGGTCAGCGATATAACGGCAGATAAAAGCGTAAAGCCGACCCTTGTAGCGTGACATCAATTCATCAAACGCATCGCTGTGACCTTTTTTCAACCTGAGGGCAAGCATTTCATCGCTTGCCACCTCGTTAAGGCCCATGTAGTGCGTCCGCTACATATTTGCCAAGCATCCGGGCCTGCTTGTCATTTAAAATGGCCCTCATCTCAAAGAAATGAATAAGGGTAATTTTCTGTAACTGCCCCATCGCCATATGCGTTTTCCTTACCACTGCCTGAACTTCTGGTGTATAGGCCGTCTCCGTCTTCATCATATCACCAAGTTCTATATTTGCCAAGCGGATCTGATTTTCGTAATATTCTTTCTGTTGGGCATACTTCTTTTCTATCGGGGCCAGTTGCTTCAATTGATCCGGGGTTAAATGCAGCATTTTATGGAAACCAAGGTGATTAATTCCCAGATTTTGCGGTATATCCTTCTGGAAATACTCGCCAACGAAGAACCCCGTTGTGACGGTGGCTACCAGCAAAAATGAGAAAAAGACAACGCGCAGGATAATTTTCATTATTTCGGGGCCAGCAAAGAGGAGGGTAATTGAGTATTGGAGGCGCTGAATATATTAAATCCGAGAGCGTCCTGTTTGGACTGAATAATTCCGCCCTGCATCTGCGCCCCGAGGAATACACCCACTATCAGAGTGGAAAACAGCGCACTTGCACTTATGGAAAGGGGCATCCCAACCCATCTTTCGATCAGGTTTTTCAGTGGGATATGACCAGACAGGCTTAGATACAGCCGCCTGTTCACATCACGTTCGAAATTATTCAAATCATAGTGAAAGGTAATTTTTGCATAGCGTGCCAGTTGCTGATTTATATCTTTTATCATATCTTCTCCGATCGCCAACAGAATAATATATACCTCATATATTGCATAAATCTATATTATTCCTTAAAGCCTGTCTCCCTGTAAGGTTTATTTTAATGCTGCTCGCTATGACTGTCGCCATGACCGTCAGCGCCGTGATCACTCCCGCCTTCTGCCCCGGGATGACGATGGCTGTCAGTTTTCGGCAGGGACATGACACCAAGGCCGAAACGATAGACAACTTCACCACCTTTAAAGCCGGTGATTCCAACCAGTCCGGAGCCAATCAGCATGGCGGTGACGAATAACAGGCCAACCTGCTTGCCGGCACGATATTTAAATACTGACCAGATTGCCACAATCCAGAAAAAACTTGCCGTGGTCAAGGCCCAGTTCTTGTGATTTGTCATGGCGAGGTGGGACGGTTCATCATGGGCAACCGTGTTATAGGCATAAAATCCGGCGGCAACCGTAAGCAGGGTAATTAATGCCCCCAGCCAGAGATTAAGATAAGCCGCGTTGGTAAATTTTTGTGGCCATTCATTCCCGGTAAATTTTCGTGCCCATTCATTCTTGTTGGCAAGATAGCCCAAAATAAAGAGCAATGTCGCAATAGCATATAAAGCCACAGTAAAATGAACCAGTATCGGATGCCAGTTTGGTATTATTTTTGGTATTACTTCCATTGATTTATTCCCTATATATTAAAGAAGTTTATGATCCCTTG
>JAADGA010000166.1:4482-7690 GCA_013152615.1 Alphaproteobacteria bacterium | reverse complement strand
TAGGAATATGATGTCAATAATGCGACAATCCCGGCGAACAGAAACGCGACTGCGGTCGCCCCATGTGCCAGTGATACCGCCTCTCCCAATACCGCAAAGATACCGCCGCCGACCATGCCGCCGACGCCGATTGAAATGGCACCGAATAATCCAATGCTTCTGGTCTTTGTCTTCACAAAAATCCTTTATTTAAGCAGACGTAATTAATCGGTCCTGCCCCTAGAGTATCCTTGATCAACACGGATACTCTAGCCGGGGTCATAGGCAACACGGGTGAGGCGGCTCTTGTCAACATGATCAAAATCCTTGCCATAGATATGCAGGGAGGTGGTTTCCTGATAGCTGATTTCATCGCCTTGCACCACCAGACGCATGTGGAACGCTGTTGTTCTGGCTTTTGCCACCATAAAGGGGGACTGAACGATACCAAATGTGTCGCTGCCAGCTTTGGCGGCAACATCAAATATGGTCTTATTGGCTTTTTGTTCAAGCTGCCCGCCCGCCAGCAGGCAAACGGCGCGGGGGATGGTCAGGGAATGCATGATACATCCGGTGGATGGCTCATAAATCCAGTGCCCGGTCTGATCATGAAAGATCAGGCCGTTTGCCCGCTTTCGAACCACGTGATGATATTTCACCGCGACCAGTTTCTGTTCTTCCGCATTTTCTGCCGGACCGGCCACGGTAAATACCAGTTCATCGGAAAAAGAGCTGTTATCCGGTTCGGCATTGGCGTCCGGAGCCTTGTCAAGGCCCTTTTCACCGATCCATTTGCCCACCAACTGCGCCAGAGGGCCGTAATCAACTCCATCTATCACATCATTCATTTTGCTTCCTTGGTTAATATTAAGTCGTTATCTCCGTTTTGTTCAAACAGGCTGTCGATCACCGGGCAGTCGGGGACAAGACCGCCGCTGCAATCCGCGGCCATATCATTCAGCACGGTTTCAAGCTTTTGCAGATCAATAATTTTCCTGCGGATGGTGTCAAGCTGTTCAAGCGCCACCTGCTGCACCTGGGCGCAGGTATAGGATTTGTCATCAACAATCCCAAGCAGCCTGCGGATATCTTTCAGGGAAAAGCCGAGCTGCCGGCTGCGGCGGATGAAGGACAGGCGGCGTAACTGACTGTCCCGATAGAGCCGATAGCCGCCGTTACTGCGGGGCGGGGATGGCATGATGCCGATCTTCTCATAATAGCGGATGGTTTCAATATTCACCCCGGAATATTGTGACAAAACACCAATGGTGTATTCCTGTCCGCGCGGGCGCATCAGGATGTTGTCCAGTCGAGGATGACTTTGCCGGACTGGCCGGAGCGCATGATGTCAAAGCCCTGCTGAAAATCATCAATGGCAAAGCCGTGGGTCAGCACCGGACCGATGTCAAGCCCGCCCTCAAGCATGGCGATCATCTTGTACCAGGTTTCGAACATCTTGCGGCCATAGATGCCGTGGATTTCCAGTCCCTTGAAGATCACCTGGGTCCAGTCAATGCCGGTGCCCGACGGCAGGATACCGAGCAGGGCAATATTACCGCCGTGGTTGATGGCTTCCAACATATTGTTAAAGGCCGCGGGCACGCCGGACATTTCAAGACCGACATCAAAGCCTTCGGTCATATCAAGGTCCGCCATCACCTCTTTCAGTGAATTACGGGCGATATTTACCGCCCGGGTGGCCCCCATCTGCCGGGCAATATCAAGCCGGTAATCATTGACATCGGTAATGACGATATTGCGCGCGCCGACATGACGGGCAATGGCGGTCGCCATAATACCGATCGGCCCGGCCCCGGTGATCAAAACATCCTCGCCCACCAGATCAAATTCAAGCGCGGTATGGGCGGCATTGCCGAGCGGGTCGAGAACCGCCGCCATATCGTCACTGATATTATCCGAAAGCAGACAGATATTGACCGCCGGTAGCGCAATATATTCGGCAAAGGCCCCGGCGCGGTTAACCCCGATGCCCCGGGTGTTGCGACACAGATGTCTCTTGCCCGCCCGGCAGTTGCGGCAATGACCACAGGTGACATGGCCTTCGCCCGACACCCGCTGACCCGGCTCCAACCCCCGGACCTCCGTGCCGACCTCGATAATTATACCGGCAAATTCATGGCCGACCGCCATCGGGCTTGGCACCGTAATCGGGATGGTCTTGCGCGCCCATTCGTCCCAGTTATAAATATGAATGTCGGTGCCGCAAATCGCGGTCTTGACAATTTTTACCAGAACATCGTTCGGGCCAACCTCGGGCGGGGCAATATCTTCGAGCCAGATTCCCTGTTCCGCTTTTGATTTAACCAGCGCTTTCATCAGGAGATCACCTTTAAATCGCGGCCAATGCGGATAAAGGCTGCTATGGCGCGATCAAGCTGGGTGCGCGTGTGGGCGGCGGACATCTGGGTACGGATACGCGCCGCACCTTTTGGCACCACCGGAAAGGAGAAACCGACGACGAAGATGCCCTCGGCAAGTAATCTGTCAGCCATATCGGACGCGAGCCGGGCATCCTCCAGCATCACTGGAATGATCGGATGATCCGCCCCGGCAAGGGTAAATCCGGCGTTGGTCATTTTTTCCCTGAAATAGCGGCTGTTATCATGCAATTTTTGCCTGAGGTCACCGCTTTGCTGCAAAATTTCCAGCACCTCGCAGGTGGTCGCCGCAATCACTGGCGCGAGGCTGTTGGAAAACAGATAGGGTCGTGAGCGGTTGCGCAGCCAGTCGACAATTTGACCGGAGGCGGCAGTATAGCCGCCGGAGGCACCGCCGAGCGCCTTGCCAAGGGTGCCGGTGACAATATCGGCCTTTATCCCCCAATATTCCGGGGTGCCCGCGCCATTTTCGCCCATAAAGCCAACCGCGTGGCTGTCATCGACCATAACCAGCGCGTCATATTTATCGGCGAGCGCGCGAATGGCTGGCAGATTGGCGAGGATACCATCCATCGAAAATACGCCGTCGGTCGCGATCAGGCGGAAACGACACTCTTGTGCATCACGCAGGCATTGCTCAAGCTCGGCCATATCGTTGTTGGCATAGCGGAAGCGTCTGGCCTTTGACAGGCGTACACCGTCGATGATGCTGGCATGGTTGAGCGCATCCGAGATTACCGCGTCCTCCGGCCCGAGCAGACTTTCAAACAAGCCGCCATTGGCATCAAAACAGCTGGGGTAGAGGATGACATCCTCCTGTTTCAGAAAAG
>JAADGA010000166.1:0-4430 GCA_013152615.1 Alphaproteobacteria bacterium | reverse complement strand
GCGGACCGACGACAGGCCATAGCCATATTTATCCAGCGCGTCTTTTGCCGTTGCCACCAATGTTGGGTTATTTGACAGGCCGAGATAATTATTGGCGCAAAAATTAATGCAGCGGCCAGCGGCTCCGACCCTGACCTCGGCCTGCTGGGGGCTGGTGATGATCCGTTCGGCCTTATATAATCCCTGATCCTTCAACTGCTGAAGCCGGGGTGCTAAATAATCGTTATATTTCTGGTTCATGGCTTTTTTCTACCTGATACGCTTTAACATAGATTGACCTTGCGGGCACAAGAAATGGAAAACTGACCTTACAGGAATTATCCGGCATCTGTCACCGTAATTCCGGTTTTTCTGCACCAGAATACAAGATGGAATCCAGAGCGGAATCCAGAGTAGAATCCAGAGTGGAATCCGGAGCGGAATCCAGAGTGAAACACCGAAGCATTTATCCTATCGCGACGCCCGGGCTTATCATCCGATGCGCCGCAGCGCATGTCGAACCCTGCCTTGCCATAAGACAAAATCATCCCGGTCGAACAGGACGGATAGTGTTAAATCAATGAGGCATCAGAGGCGCTGGGCAGATCCTCTTCCAGAATGGCAATATTGAGTGCGTAAGATACCTCGCCTTCATCCTCGTCACGGTAGATGACGCCAAGGAATTCATTATCAAAATGCAATTCCATACTACCATCTTTCTGATTGCCGGGGTCCAGTTTAAATTTATTGGTATCAAACTTGTCATTCAGGTATTTACGGACCCGCATAACTTCTGTTCTGGTCATTCCTGTTCCTTAAATAGTCGTTTCAGTTCGGCGGAAAAGGGTTTCAGGCTTGCCTGATCCGCCGTGATATTTTTTGGCATTTTACGTGCCATTGCTATGGTTTGTTTCAGATTGTCGAGAAATTTTTTTCTCATTTCAAGGGATAAATATTTATTTTTCTCAATTACCGCCACATTCTTCTGCAAGTCCCGGATTTTTTCCGGCGTCAGGGTCTTGGTAAGCTTGAGAAAGACATAGGCCCTCATGATCCGGTCCCCTATGCTGGCCCATTGTTCCGGGGAAGAAAAGCCGGCCTTACGAATAACGGCTTTGAATTCGCCGTAACCTTTATTGTCTTTTATCGTTTTGAGCGACCGGGACATGGGAAAGAAATTTGTTATATTCAGGCTTTCCGCCGGGCCATTGCCGCTGTTTTTGAAATCATATTTCCGGCCTAATTTCTGCAGGGGTTTCATTGCTTTTATAAAATGGCGAATATCATTCCCGCTTAACGGTGTTTGCGCGTAGGCCGCAAAAAAACTGCCATAGAGGATAAATATACCAAAGCTTAGTGAAATAATCTTCTTCATAATGTCATTCCCTTCATCAGCAATTGAACCGGACATTCTCTCTTCCGGGAGAAACCTAGCATATTACAGCGATGAAAACACATAATATTCTTTCCGGTGCCAGAAAAATTATCTCGCATTGATAAAACTGTCCCGCATTGATATGGTGATAATATGACCGGGGAGGAAAGGTCTTTTTTTCTTGCCCTTTCAGTGATAAACCAATATGACATCCTGAGATATTGGATGACAATAAAATTACCCGTATTTTGTGAGGTACCCCTGAATATTTCAGGAAAGTGGAATAATAGGAGATCAAATGACACAGCCCTTGATGCCAATGGCGACCGCCGTCTGGCTCGTTGATAACACCAGCCTGTCTTTTCAGCAAATTGCCGAATTTTGCAGCCTGCATGAGCTGGAGATACAGGGCATTGCCGATGAACAGGTGGCCCAGAATATCGTCGGGCTCGACCCGGTTGTCAATGGCCAGTTGACCTGGGACGATATTAAACGCTGTCAAAAGGATGAGTCCTCCCGCCTGAAATTGCTGAAAGACGAGATCCCGGCTAAAATGCGCTCTGGCGGCGCTCGCTATACCCCGGTATCCAAACGGCAGGACAAGCCTGATGCCATTGCGTGGCTGCTGAAACATCATCCGGAACTGTCTGATGCCCAGGTTTGTCGGCTGGTGGGAACAACGAAACCGACTATTCTGGCTATTCGGGAACGGAGCCACTGGAATATGAGCGAAATCAAGTCGGTTGACCCGGTATTGCTCGGGCTGTGCCGACAGGTGGAGCTGGATGCGGCGGTAAAGAAAGCGGCTCCGCCGGTAACCGAAACACCGGCAGAAGCCGATGATGAGGGCGAAGAGGGCGAGGCCGCACCTTCACCCGAGACCGAATAAGGCCAAATCAGGCAACATCATCAGGCGACATCATCAGGTGACATCGGGCCGGTTTATGTTGGCAGAAGATTGCCACCGGGGATCACACGGCGGGTCATTCAGGGGATCACCTTGGAAATTTACAGGGAATTCATAACGGATTCATAGGGGACTGTCGTCGGTTACGATCGCGGGTGGTTACTGTGCTGATTACTGCGCCAGTGTTACTGCACCGGTTACTGCACCGACTACTGGGGGCCGTCTTTAGCGGCTTTTTTGTCCTTGCCAAATAATTTCTGTAATAATCGCTTACTAAAGTCTTCCCCGGATTTTTTGGTCGGGGCGGTAGGCTGTTTTGACTGGGAAGGCCGTTTCGATCGGGCGGGTTGTTTTGACTGGGTAGGCTGTTTGCTGTGGCCGGTTGGCGCCGCAGTGGGGTTCTTCGTCGCTGTCGGCGAGGATGCCGGTGGCGGGGATGCCGGTTTTTTTTGTGGCGAGCCAGTACCAAACATACCTTCAAGACCGCCTTTGCCGCCGACGAGTTTTTGCAGCATGTGGGAGGCAATCTTTGCCCCGACATATTTTTTCAACCGTTCAGTCCGGTAACGGATATCGGGGCTGCTGATAGTACCGTTGATGAGGACGCCAATTGGCGGCGCATCCGGATGCTTGACAAGCAACAGACTGCCCTGCGAATGGATGGTCCAGTTCAACAGGTCAAGGCTCATTTTCACCGTCGAGTTTGCCCCGTCCAGCGCAATATCAAACGGGTTGAAATTTATCCGGCCATCTTTGGCCACGATATGGCTGATACTGCCCTTATAGGATGTCTTGCCGCCAGCAAGTGCCGTCCGGAGTAAATTGGCAAAAGCATCATTGCTGTTCATGGTGGAAAGCTGTTTGCTGAGGGTTGGAATATCAATACCGGTAATGATGCCGGGACCGGTAACAAGTTTGCCGTTCCCGGACAGGGAAGATATTATATCATACTGGCTCACGCCTTCACCGGCAAATTTAGCGGTCAGGTCAAACCGGCCGCTGACTGGCGTGACCCCGGCCAGAATTTTGCCGGCCCGGGACAGGGAGGCCTTTTTCAGATCAATGGTGACGGCTATTTTCGGCATGCTGTCACCCTTGGCCGACGCCAGTTGTCCCGACATAGTCGCCGTGCCGCCGAACAACTGCCCGGTAAAATTATTGATGGCCAGAATGCCGTCGTTCAGCACCGCCTCAAATACCGGTTTTTTGAAGATAAATTTATTATAATGCAGACTGTCCGCAGAGATTTTTACCCGGCCATTATAAGCCGATAACAGCGATAAATCCATTGCCTGCCGGTTCCATTGGCCATATTCTCCGGTGGTTTTACCAGTAGTTTTTCTCGTGGGTTTACCGGGGGTCTTCGGGTTATTGGTTTTCAGGAAATTATCCAGCGGAATATTTCCAGCCTTCAGATTAAAGTCAAAATATGGCCGGGCGGACCCCAGGTCTATTTTCCCCGACCCGTCGAGCTTTACCGACCCGAGCGTGCCGGCAATATTGTTCAGTGCATATTGATCGTGATTGCCGGTGAGCCTGAATTTAACCGCAATCGGACCAAGTTTCCGGGCTGCCGGTTGAAAATCTATGCCGAGGCCGCGGATAAATTCACGGGTTTGCGGCCCCTGCACATCGACGGTCATATCCACAGACCCGGCCTTGTCCTGATTGTTGCTCTGATCCCCGCTTTGATTTTTACTCCGGCCTTCGCGCC
Organism: Alphaproteobacteria bacterium; assembly: GCA_013152615.1. Classification (GTDB taxonomy): domain Bacteria; phylum Pseudomonadota; class Alphaproteobacteria; order Sphingomonadales; family Emcibacteraceae; genus Paremcibacter. The sequence goes on along the minus strand of JAADGA010000166.1, from coordinate 455 downwards.
GCCCGGTGACCGAAATCACCCCGGTGGCGATATTTATCTTGCCAGCCACCGTCATCATATCCGGACCAAGGGTGAGATGACCCTTAATTCGCAGCGGGTGATCATCCCGCAGCCCGGGTCTTGTCAGCGGCAGATTAAACTGGTCAATCGCGGTCCGAAGGCTTGGGGAGCTGATATCAATATCCAGATTGGCCCGGTCAATATCAGCGGATTTATGCGCGGGGGAGGGGCGCATGGTTCCCTTGACATCAAACCGGCTGGTACCGATCCGGGATTTTATATCCACCGTCATTTTGCTGAAACTGGCGGCGACAGTGCCGTTTAGCGTCATCCGGCCCGGATTGATCGCTTCAAACCGCCCGGCAGCAAAAATTTTCGCAACCTCGAGAGTTCTTCTCAAACTTGTCAGTGATTTGGCGCTGGCGGCTAATTTTACCAAAATCTCCGGCTTGCTG
>JAADGA010000165.1:3408-7841 GCA_013152615.1 Alphaproteobacteria bacterium | reverse complement strand
ATGGAATCAAGGGATAACCGATGAAAATCAATTATGGAAACGGCATACTCCCCCGCGGAAAATATATGTTGGTCGCCGCCTTTTTCTGCCTGATCGCTGTCATGCTGATTTTTGGCCAGATCCCGGCACGGGCAGGAGCGCCGACTGTTGAGATTAACCGGGGCATCATCCCGGCACCGAAAATGATAAAATCAGTTGCCGACCGGTTTCATCTGAACCGCAGGACGCGGCTGGTGATCAATGATAAGGCGGCCCGCGGGGTGGCGCGCTATTTTCAGAAATTCATCATCCCGGCGACCGGATTCTATCTGAAGATCAGCCACATTGACAAACCACAGCAGGGCGCGATTAATCTGTTTATTGCCAAAGATTTTGCTTCGCCGGAAGCTTACACATTATCGGTTCGGACCAATAGGGTAATCATCCGGGCGGCCAGTAAAAAAGGCCTGTTTTATGGTCTGCAGAGTTTGCGCCAGCTGTTACCGCCCGAAATTGAAAGCCATTATCCGTTCAATGATATTGACTGGGCGGTCGCCGGGGTGGAAATCAAAGACGGCCCGTTATATCCGTTTCGCGCCATGCATCTTGATGTCAGCCGTCATTTCTTCTCCAAGGATTTTATCCTGCGCTACATTGATCTTATGGCGCTGTATAAAATGAATGTCTTTCATTGGCACCTGACCGATGATCAGGGATGGCGGATAGAAATCAAAAAATATCCCCGGCTGACGACCGTTGGCGCTTACCGGCCGGAAACCGTGATCGGTCATCCTTATGACCGGGTGCATTATTATGATGGCCGCCCGGTGACCGGTTTTTACAGCCAGCAGGACATCCGGCAAATTGTTAAATATGCCGCCGACCGACAGGTGACGATAATTCCGGAAATTGATGTTCCGGGTCATACTTCCGCGTTGCTTGCGGCCTATCCGGAATATGGCTGTATCAGGAAAGCTTACAAGGTAAAAACCGAATTTCATATTTTCCCCGATGTTATGTGCCCGACGGAAAAGAGCTTCCGCTTTCTTAAAGATATTTTCACCGAAGTCGCAGCACTGTTTCCCGGCCCGTATATTCATATCGGCGGCGATGAAGTGATGAAGGAGCAGTGGAAAGCCTGTAAAAGCTGCACACTGCTGATGCGAAAGGAAGGCCTGAAAAATTATAACGAATTGCAGGGCTATTTTGTCCGCCGGGTGCAGAAAATCATCAATGGTCTGGGCAAGAGAATGGCCGGATGTGAGGAGATACTGCAAGGTGGCATCAATCCCGGGGCAGTAATTACCGTGTGGCTGAAAAGAGGTGACATTATCAAGGCCATCAGGGCGGGCGATGATGTGGTCGTTGGCATGAGTGATAAATTATATTTCAATCAGTATGAATCGCTATCGCTGGATGAGCCGATGGCATCAAGCTGGCAACCGCCGATCAGCCTGCAGGATGTTTATCAATATAATCTGGTTCCGGATGGCTTGAGCAAAAAGCAGCGGGCGCATATTCTGGGTGCGCAGGGGCATGTCTGGACCAATTTTATCACAACGCCGGCGGGAGTCGAACAGGCCGCATTGCCGCGGATGAGTGCGCTTGCCGAGATTTTATGGACGCCGGCGAACAAGCGTTCCTGGCCGGATTTCCTGTCGCGGACGGGGCATTTTTTCAGACGTCTGGATATTATGGCGGTCAAGGCATCACGGGCGGTTTACAAGGTTCGCGCAACACACCGCCTGAAGGGTCGCGTTATGACTCTGATATTGCATACTGAAGGTAAAAATCACGTTATTCGCTACACCCGGGACGGCTCCAGACCAAATGCTCATTCACCGCTTTATACCGGCCCCCTGATTCTGGCTAAACCGGTGACCATCCGGGCGGTGGGACAGGACCCGAAGCGCGGCCGGATTTACGGTGATTTCCGCTTGACATTTGTGCCTCACAAGGCGCTCGGCAAGAAAATCAGCTTTACCTATAAACCGAGGGATTTTTATCAACTGGGGCCGAAAAAAACCATACTGGACGGCGTCGTTGCCTATGACCGGATTTTTCATCCTATGGAATGGGCCGAATTTCATGGTGTTAATCTCGACGGGATAATAGATTTTGGCAAAAAGACGGATTTCCACAGCGTCAGTATGGGAATTGATGCCGGTCAATATCGACGTTTGTTCCGGCCTCAATCGGTCGAAATATTAATCTCGGATGATGGCAGAAACTGGCAATCGGTCAAAAAAGTCGGGGCGAACACCATCCGGGCGCAAGACCCGTTTCTGGTGATTGAATTTCCGAAAGTGAGCGCGCGTTATCTGCGGGTTATTGGTGAAAATAACCGCAAAGTTTTCAACTCGCGATTGGGGAAAAAAGTCCCGGTATCCATTTTTATTGATGAAATCATTGTGAATTAACCCGCCCGCTTTCCCAAACTGGTTATCCATAGGATTTATATAGGAAAAATCAGTAAATATGAGCCATTTACGCTATATTTTTTGCGTAAAATAATTGGTATTATGGCTTAAATAACAACATAGAGGCCTGACTGGTTCAGGCAAAAGGGAGATCACTATGAGAAAATATAACAAAAGATTTTTAAGACTTGTTTCAGGGGTGTCACTGATCGGAATATGGTGCGGTCTGGCAGTGTCGTCCATATCATACGCAGCGGAAAAAAATAACAAGGTTGCGCTTGAAGAAATTATCGTTACGGCAGAGAAACGAACCGAAAGTCTACAGGATGTTCCGGTTGCGGTGACCGCGCTGTCGGCGGGGATGATTGAGCGCAACCGGGTTGTCTCGATCGAGGATATTTCGCGTATTGCGACGTCCGTAAACTGGCAGCAGGGTCTTACCGCATCCAACAGTACGGTTTCCATGCGTGGTTTCGGCACCAATGCTTTCGGCATCGGCATTGAATCGAGCGTCTCAATCGTGCTGGATAATGTTGTCCTCAGCCGCCAGAATGAAGCATTCGGCGAGCTGTTTAACCTTGAACGGGTGGAGGTGCTGCGCGGCCCACAGGGCACGTTATTCGGCAAGAATGCCTCGGCTGGGGTGATTAACCTGATCACCAAGGCGCCGTCAAAAGAGCTTGAGGGCAAAGCGGATATTTTTTACGGCTCCTTCAATAAAATCGTCGCGCGCGGCACCGTATCCGGCCCGTTGACAAAATCAGGCAATCTGGCGGCCAGAGTGACCGGATTCTACAAAAAAGTTGACGGTAATATTCTCAACAAATATGACGGCAAAAAATTAAACGGCATTAATGACAGTTATGGCGTCCGGGCCAAGCTCGCCGTCGAGGTGAATGATAACCTGAAACTGATGATGATCGGCGATTATTCCAACACCAAGACGAATTGCTGTGCCGAGCCTTATCGGACCCTGCCGCCGAATACCAATGTGTTTGGCATCGGGGCGCTTAATGTCAATAGCGTTGTTGGCGGGGTGGCGGTTGGCCCGACCAGCCGTCAGACTTCGGTCGATGCCCCGACCTTTGATAATTATAAAGGCTGGGGGCTGTCGAATGAAGCGGACTATGATCTGCAATGGGCAACACTGACCTCCGTCACCGCCTACCGGGTATGGGATGAGCAGACCAACGCCGATATTGACTGGAGTCCGCTCAAGCTCTTTTTAAAGAATGGCGGCGGCAAGAAGCAAAAAACCTTTACCCAGGAGTTCCGCCTGACCTCATCAACCAGCGGCCCGCTAGAGTGGATCGTCGGGTTGTTTTACTTTAACAACAACAATGTTCAGAATTTCAAACGGGATTTTGGTGGCGGCCATTTCCAAAATCTCTATTCAACGCTCAAGGTGGATAATTACGCTGTTTTCGGTCAGCTGAGGTATAAATTCAAAACCGGAACCAAACTCATTGTCGGTTCGCGCTGGCAGAGCGAAAAATTAACCTATAGCGCCAATGTCTCCAGAACCCATTTTAACACTGCGGACCATCCGGAAGTTCCAACAACGTTCAAGGATAGCGACGCGATGCTGAAGCTCGGCATTCAGCAGGATCTGGGCGAAGATGCGATGGCTTATTTTACCTTTTCGCAAGGATACAAGGGTCAGGCAGTTGATTTAACCACGGGTCTCAGTCTGGCAAAGGCCCTGCTTCAGCCGATTGCACCGGAAAAGGTTAATTCCTATGAAGTGGGATTGAAGGCAGAATTTCTGGATCACCGGGTGAGCCTCAATATTGCGGCTTTTCTGGCAAATTTCTCTAATTTCCAGACTCAGGCTTTTGATGATACCGCCCTTACTTTCCGTATCCTGAATGCCGGTGAGGTCCGTTCAAAGGGGGTTGAAGTTGAAACCCAGTTTGCCGCGACCGAGCAATTAACACTGGTGTTTAACGCCACATTCCAGAAAATTGAAATCCTTAATATTGTCGGCACCGGCTGCTTTCCCGGACAGACGGCGGCTCAGGGTTGTGTCGGCAG
>JAADGA010000165.1:0-3344 GCA_013152615.1 Alphaproteobacteria bacterium | reverse complement strand
ACCCCGATCGGTGACGGCAGCTATAGCGGATATGCCAATCTGAATTACAGCTGGCAGAGCAGCGTCCAATATTCCCTTAACCAGAATCCGCTGACGATTCAGGACTCTTACGGCATCGCCAATTTCAGCATGGGGGTGCATAGAGCAGATACCGGGTTGAAAGTTACCTTGTTTGTCAATAACATATTTGACAAAAACTATTCCACCGGCATCCGCGCACCCGGCGGTATCTGGGGCGGGTCAACCGGAACTGTGCAGGAAATCCCCCGCGCTGCCGAACGGACCTACGGGCTAAGGGTTGGGGTCTCTTTTTAAAGCAGGGACCAAGACGACCAAATGAGAGAAAGGCTGCTTTGAGTATCGATTGCGCCTTTCTCTCATCTTTTCAATGGCAGGAATTTATTGATTGGCGGAGAAGATAAAATGATGAAAATGGCGGGCCTGATCTTTATAATTGGTATGTTTTTTCCGCTGTCCACATATGCTCAGGACGGGTCGCATCCGACCGTCAGTGAAAAAGGGGTGACGGCTGCGGGGTCGGCGTCGGTTACCCCGAATAAGGGTATTTCCGGCGAATATGGCACCTGGACAGTTTCTTATATCGTTGGCAAAAAAGGGATTAAAACCGGCGGCGGCATTGAGGTCGAGCTGCCGGATGCCTGGGATGCCGGGCCGCGCAATTCCTCTGTCCGGCTGCAAACGACCAACCCCGCAGACAATAATTATATTACCGGAAAAACCTCCAATCCCCGGGTGGTGATTAAAACCATTGTCGAGGGTGAGCAGAAAGGCTTCCTGCTTAAATGGGACCGGCCCTCAATAGACGGGAGAACCAAACGCTACGCCTTTGTCGTGCGTATTGTGGTAACAAAGGGAACGCTTGAAAAGGGTGATGTGATTTCAGTTGTCTACGGCGACCGTTCCGGCGGATCGGCAGGCTATCTTGCCTCGGCCATTGCGACAGCGCCCCGGCCAATTCTGATCGCGCTGGACCGTAACGGCGACAATCATTTCAAGCGGCTGGAAAAACTGCCTGAAATTACGGCTGTTGCCGGCATGGCGGCTGATATATGGGTTTTCCTGCCCTCTCAGGCGGTGGTGGGACAGCCGGTGAAAGGCCGGATTGCGCTGGTTGATGAAAACGCCAATGCGATCGATCATGCCGCCAGTTTCAAGATTTATCAGCAGAGCGGCAGCGCCGAATTTCCGCTTAAAGTAACGATGGCTCCGCACCGGGGCTATGTCGAGTTTGAGGTCACCCCCCGGCATGTCGGCGTATTGCGCCTGAGGGTAAGGAGCCGCGATTTTCCGCTTGAGGCAATATCAAATCCGGTGGTGGTGACGCTGAAACCACCGCAGGAGAAAATATACTGGGGCGATATTCATTCTCATACCGGTTACAGTTGGGACGGGGTCGGCGGACATAATTTTTATTACGCCCGCTATATCGCCAGTCTTGATTTTTACGCGATGACGGATCACTCCTTTGCCCCCAGAGCCAGAAAAGGCCTGACCCGCGGGCTTTTCGGCTCATACACGTCAAAACATCCGCCCGCCCCCGGAAAAGGTCTGTCACGTGGCCTGAACAAGACAACATGGCCGAAATATACCGCGCTGACCGACCGCTATAATGATCCCCGTCATTTTGTCACCTTGCAGGCCTATGAAGATTCCATGGGCGCACCTTACGGTCATCGCAACGTTTATTTCCGCAACAAGCCGGGGGTTCTGGTCTATCCCGGTCAGACCACCCTGCCCCAGCTATGGACACTGCTCAAAAAAGGCGATGCGCTGACTATTCCCCATCATAGCGGCAAGATGCCGATAGGAATCCAGTTCTCTATTCGCAACAAGGATTTTCAGCGTAATATCGAGATCTATTCCGGCCATGGCCTGAGCGAGCAATATGACCCCGCCAACCCGCTGGCATTTGAGCATATCCTGTTTTCTGCCGATGCCAAAAGCGTCCTGCCGTCTTACCGGCAATATGCCCAGGATGCCTGGAAAATGGGTCTGAAGCTGTCAACCATTGCCTCTTCCGATAATCATCATGCCCATCCCGGCCAGCCCCAGTATGGTCTGGCGGCGGTGCGGGCGAAAACCCTGACCCGTAACGGCATTTTTCAGGGACTGTATGACCGCATGACCTATGGCACCACCGGGGCCAGAATTATTCTGAACTTTCATATTAATGGGACGCCAATGGGCCAGACGATCAGGGTAAAAGGCGTGCCTGATATCAGGATAAAGGTCATTGGCACCGGCGCTCTTGACTGGGTGGAGCTTCTGCGTTATCAGCCCGGCGACAAGGATTTTCAGGTAATCCGGCACTGGCAACTGACGGGTTGGTCATTCGAGGGTGCTTACCGGGACAAAAGTTTCAAACCCGGCGCGATCTATTATGTCCGGGTCAAACAGAAATACAAGATACGCCGACGGATCGCCATGGCGTGGTCATCGCCGATCTGGACCGAAAAAAAGAAAGACTGATATGCGTGAAGCATGGCGCTGGTTTGGCCCGGATGACCCGGTCAGCCTTGATGATATCCGACAGACGGGGGCGACGGATATAGTAACGGCCCTGTATGATATTGCCGCAGGTGAGCCATGGCCCCGTGCAGATATCAGGGCGTGTCAGGATATGATAGCGGCGGGGGACCGGTCGCCACTGCGCTGGACAGTCGTCGAGAGTATTCCGGTTCATGAGCATATTAAAATGGGCCGGTCCGGGATTGGTCCTTATATTGCCGCCTTTATTGAAACCATGGAAAATCTGGCGGCCTGTGGCATTAAAACGATCGTCTATAATTTCATGCCCGTCGTCGATGCCACCCGGACCGATCTGGCCTATCCGCTGCCGTCAGGGGCCACAGCCCTGCGCTTTGATCAGCAGTATCTCAGCGTCTTTGACCTGTTTATTCTGGAACGCACGCAGGCGGAAAAAGATTATTCACCAGAGGAAATACGCCGGGCCAGCGATATTTTCCATGCCATGTCCAAACAGGAAAAAGCGACCTTGTCACGCAACATCATGATGGGACTGCCCGGCCGAATGACTGATTGTTATGATATGGCGGCATTCAAGCAGGCATTGGCGCAATATAAGGATATTGATCGTCAGCAATTACAGCAGAATCTTTATTATTTTCTGGGTAAAATACTGCCGACAGCGGAAAGGCTCGGGCTGAGGCTCGCCATTCATCCGGATGACCCACCGCGCAGCCTGTTTGGACTGCCGCGCATTATATCTACGGCAGATGATCTGGAGGATTTGTTTAAAGCCCTGCCAAGTCCGGCCAACGGCGTGACCTTGTGTGCCGGAACCTTTGGCAGCAGACCCGATA
>JAADGA010000164.1 GCA_013152615.1 Alphaproteobacteria bacterium | reverse complement strand
CGCACCGCGATACCCGGTGGGAGGCGGTATCAAGCATAATATCCTCGAAGGAGAGGGTGCCCTCGGTCAGGGCAGGTCTTATCCGGCGCAAAACCGCCTTGATTCTGGCAATAAGTTCCTTTGGTGAAAAGGGTTTGGTGACGTAATCATCCGCCCCGGTGTTGAGGCCCCTGATGCGGTCGCTTTCTTCGGCTCTTGCGGTCAGCATAATAACAGGGACATTACGGGTTTTCTTGTTGCGGCGGATTCTGCGGCAGATTTCAATACCGGACAGATTGGGCAGCATCCAGTCGAGCAGGATCAGGTCAGGGACTATTTCCTCGGTGGCATAAAGCCCTTCTTCACCGTCACTCTCACAATAGACCGCAAAATTTTCCTGAATCAGGTTGTAACGGATAAGCTCCGTCAAATTCTGGTCGTCTTCAATCAGCAGGATTTTAGGTTTCATTATAACTCACACATGGTTAATTAACTATCGTCGCTCGGATCAACTTCCATATAATTGCTGCTGTCGTCTTTTGGTCTTTTCAGGGCAAGCAGCTCGCCTTCATTGATATAATAGACCAGTTCGGCAATATTGGTTGCGTGGTCGCCGGCCCGTTCAATATTCTTGGCAATGAACAGCAGGTGGGTTGCCGAGGTGATATATTGGGGTTTTTCCATCATATAGGTCAGCATTTCCCGGAACAGGCTGTTATATAAACTGTCGACCTCCTTGTCCCGGCGCCAGACATCTATTGCCTTGTCAATATCGCGGCTGATATAGGCGTCAATGACGTCGGAAATCATGCTTCTGATCTGTTTGATCATCTGTTTGATCAGCGCGCGGCTGACGGAGATGGTTTCACGGTTGCTCAACACCTTGACCCGTTTGGCAAGGTTTTTGGCGTAATCACCAATCCTCTCCAGACCGGCACTGATTTTCATTGTGGAAACAATATCTCTCAGGTCATTGGCAACCGGGGAGCGTAGTGCAATCATCTGAATTGCCTGTTTTTCGATATCAGCATCAAGCTGGTCGACCAGCCGGTCGGCCTGATACACTTCTGCCGCCAGATTCTGGTCCTTGGTCTTCAGGGCGATAAAGGCATTTTTATATTGCTTGTCCACCAAGCCGCCCATCTTGACAATTTTTGCCCTGAGGTCGTTTAATTCATCATCAAAAGAAGATAGAATATGATTTTGTGACATGATTTCTTCTCGGTTTTCAGTTAGATATTAGCCGTAGCGTCCGGTAATATAATCTTTGGTTTTTTCCACCCTCGGGTTGGTAAAAATTTGGGTCGTATCGCCGAATTCAATAATCTCCCCAAGATAGAAAAAGGCGGTTTTCTGGGAAATTCGGGCGGCCTGCTGCATTGAGTGGGTAACAAAAACAATGGCGAAGCGTTCCTTCAACTCCGCCACCAGTTCCTCAATGACGGCGGTGGCGATGGGGTCCAGCGCCGAACAGGGTTCATCCATAAGAATGACTTCAGGATTGACCGCAATGGTTCTGGCGATGCAAAGCCGTTGCTGCTGACCACCGGAAAGTGAGGTGCCCGGGGTATCAAGCCGGTCCTTGACCTCATCCCACAGACCTGATTTTTGCAGGCTGGTGAAAACAATTTGATCCAGTTCCGTATGATTGCGCGCCAGGCCATGAATACGCGGGCCATAGGCAACATTGTCATAGATCGACTTCGGGAAAGGGTTGGGTTTCTGAAAAACCATACCGACCCGGGCGCGAAGCTGGACGACATCAATGCTCTTGTCATATATATCCTGACCATCCAGAGTTATGGTTCCGGTAATGCGACAGGATGCTATGGTGTCATTCATCCGGTTGATACAGCGCAGGAAAGTGGATTTTCCACAGCCGGAAGGACCAATCAGCGCGGTTACCGTTTTAGGGGCAATATCAAGGTTGACATTCCTTATCGCATGGTCATCACCATAATACACATTTACGTCGCACGCCTGTATCATGGCTTGTGTCGGGGCCTGTGGGGTGATTTCGGCGGCATTGTCCATCCGGTTATCCTTGTTAATATGTACAAAATTCATTTATATCTACCAACGCCTTTCAAATTTGTGCCTCATCCATATGGCAAGGCCATTCATCAGAACCAGAAACACCAGTAATACAATAATAGCCGCGGAAGTCTTTTCCATAAAGCCGCGTTCGGGGCTGTCGGCCCACAGGAATATCTGGACGGGCAGGACGGCGGCCGCATCCAGTACTCCTTTTGGAATATCGACGATAAACGCCACCATGCCGATCATCAGCAGCGGGGCGGTTTCGCCAAGGGCCTGCGCCATGCCGAGAATGGTGCCGGTCAGGATTCCCGGCATGCTGAGCGGCAACACATGATGCAACTGGGTCTGTACCGGCGAGGCTCCCATGCTGATGGCGGCATCCCGGATGGAGGGGGGCACGGCCCGGATCGCGGCACGCGACGCAATGATCAGGGTTGGCAGCGTCATCAGCGACAGGGTCAGGCCACCAACCAGCGGCGAAGAGCGTGGTATATTGAAAATATTGAGGAAAATAGCCAATCCCAGCAGTCCGAAAATAATTGACGGCACGGCGGCCAGATTATTAATGTTAATTTCAATTAAATCGGTCCATTTATTTTTCGGAGCAAATTCTTCCAGATAAATTGCCGTCGCCACGCCAATCGGAAAGGCAATGGCAAGGGTGACCAGCAGGGTCAGGAATGAACCGACAGCCGCCCCCAATATCCCGGCAAGCTCGGGCTCACGGGAATCTCCAGAAGTCAGGAAAGTCCAGTTGAACTGGCTGGTAACGCGGCCCTCTGCCTGTAATTTATCCAGCCAGGCCAATTGCTTGTTGGATATTTTTCGTGTTGATGCATCTGATGAGCGTAAAATCTGCCCCTTTTCATACATATCCACTATGCTCGAGGACAGCAAGTTTATCGGGATAGTCTTGCCGATAATATTACGGTCTTTGATCAGCCGGTTCATAATTTCGACGCGGGCGTCGGAGCTGACCAGTTTCAGCAGGCCGAAAATATCATGGCGGCTTTTCGCATCGGGAAATTTTGTTCTCAGGCTGTTGCGGATCAAGGCCCCGTAATCAACATCCCTGACCTGTTTGGTCCACGCGTCACCATGCAGGTTTTTCACGTTGCCGATAATCTCCGGATTCATATAAATATCAATCTTGAGCCGGGTTTCCCTGAACCCGCTTAACCCGGTATCAAGGACGCTTGCCACCAGAATGGCAAGGGCCAGCAGGCCAACCAGCAGCCCCCCCAGACCAACGGATTTGAATATTCGTTCTTTCCGATAGCGCCGACGGAGTCGGGCCTGCATTTCTTTTGTTTCCCAGATCGTACCCTGTTTCATATCAATCATATTGCTCCTGATATTTCCTGACCACCCTGAGGGCAATAAAATTCAAGATCAGGGTCACAACGAAAAGGGCCAGCCCAAGCGCAAATGCGGACAGGGTCTTGGCGCTGTCAAATTCCTGATCTCCGGTCAGCAGCGCGACAATCTGGACGGTGACTGTGGTGACAGAGGCGAGCGGGTTCGCAGTCAGGTTGGCCGCCATGCCGGCCGCCATGACCACAATCATGGTTTCGCCGATTGCCCGGGAGGCCGCCAATAGAAAAGCACTGACAATCCCGGGGAGCGCCGCCGGAATAATAACCTTTAATATGGTTTCGGTCTTGGTCGCCCCCATGCTGTAAGAGGCATCACGCAGGTTTTGGGGGACCGAGGAAATAACGTCATCTGACAGTGAGGAAATAAGCGGAATAATCATTATGCCCATAACCACACCGGCGGCAAGGGCGCTTTCTGAAGATATTTCAAGGCCGACTGCCGCGCCGGTATTGCGGATAAACGGGGCCACGACCAGGGCGGCAAAAAAACCGTAGACAACAGTTGGTATTCCCGCCAGCAGTTCCAGCAGCGGTTTGAATATGGCGCGCGCCGTGCGGTTGGCAAATTCGGTCATGTAAACCGCCGACAGCAATCCCACCGGCACCGCCAGCAACAAGGCAATTACCGTGATCAGCAGGGTGCCGGTAAACAGGGGGATGGCACCGAATGAGCCTGAACTTGCGACCTGATCGGCACGCAAGGCAGTTTGCGGGCTCCATTCCAGTCCGAACAGAAAATCCGTCAGTGAAACATGATCCAGAAACTGCATTGTCTCAACGATCAGCGAGGACACAATGCCGATGGTGATTAAAATCGCCAAAGTGGAAAATATTATCAGGCTGGTCACAACCAGACGTTCAATCAGGTTGCGCGACCTTAAGGCCGGGTTTATTTTGCGCAAGCCGAAAAATGTGGTCAGCGCCGACAGGCCAACAGCCAAAAAGGCGAAAAGCCGGAAAATATCTGTCTGGGTTTGCAAATAATACTGGGCGGCGTTTTTCAATTGGTCGGTAAGGGGCTGGGAAATGGCATCACCCGCAGCC
>JAADGA010000163.1:1083-5573 GCA_013152615.1 Alphaproteobacteria bacterium | reverse complement strand
GTCAAGCCACAGCGACGATCTGGTCGGCACCAGACTAAGCCCGTGACCGTCAAATTCAGGCTCCGGGTGGGCAATCCCGGCGGCATAATTCCACATCCTGTCAAGATGGGTAACCCGCCCGTTCAGCTTCTGCACCTGATCATGGATATGGCCATTCGCGCTCGGATGGCAGCCATTGAGGATTTTGGCCGGGGGATGGCCCATGTCGCGCGGCCAGTATTGTCTGACCTTGTCAAGATTGCCGCCAATGCCGCCGGTCGCAATAACAACAGTATCCGCCCTGAGGCTGAAGGATTGACCGGCTTTGACATCATGGCCGCGGACCCCGGTGACGTTCCCATCCGAGGTGATAAAATCCCCGACCTCATGATTAAACAGCAGGGTCAGCTGGCCCGGGGCCACAGCTTTCAGACGCCGGATCAGGGTTTCGATCAGATATTGCGCCGTACCAAGCAGGATATGATAGCGCGGCACACTGTTGCCGGGCTGGAACAGCCCTCGTTCAACCCATTGCACCACCGGCAGAAATTTCAACCCCATTGCCGTGATCCAGTCATGGACCTCGGCAGTGACATTTTCAACATAATATTTTGCCCAGATTTCGGGCCAGTAATCATCCGCAGAGAAATCGGCGAAACTATACCAGTCGCGCAGCGCCAGCTCCGGACTGTCATCAATGCCGGATTTCCTTTGTATCGGGGTATCAACCAGCATCATGCCGCCAAAAGCCCCGCGCGCCAGTCCGCCAAATTTCTGTGAATCTTGGGCATCAATGATGGTGATATCGCGGCTCTCCCCGCGCTCCAGCAGGTCAAGCGCCATGGTAATCCCGGCGATGCCGCCGCCGATAATGGCAATATTCGTCTGATACTCTCTGTGGTTGACCATAAGTCGCCGCTAACCCGTTTTTCAGTAGTAATTATGTTAAAGAATGGCATACTCTAGCGCGTCTGCAACATAATAATACAGGAATTCCCATGAACAGCGCCATGAACAGCGCAAAGAACAGCGCAAAGAACAGCGCAAAGAACAGCGCAAAGAACAGCGCAATGAATAGGGTAGAGAATAGCGCCAATTCGCAATCTTTGCCCGCGGATAATCAGGCGGTATTTCAGACCATGGCTGATATTGTCAACCGCCAGCGGTCGGCCTTTCAGGCTGAGCTACCGGTGTCCGTCGCGACCAGGCAGGACCGGCTCCGCCGGGCGATCGCGCTGCTGCTTGATCACAAGGATGATTTTGTCGCCGCGATTAATCAGGATTATGGCCAGCGGACAGCAGAAGTTACCCTGTTTGCCGATCTCGTCCCGTCGGTTCAGGCGTTAAAATATGCCCGGAACCATGTCGGTAAATGGCTGAAGAAGGACCGGCGTCGCCCGACATTTCCGCTCGGGCTGCTCGGCAGCCGGGCGTGGGTGGATTATCGGCCCAAGGGGGTGGTTGGCATCATCAGTCCGTGGAATTTTCCGCTGGGCATGGTGTTCGCGCCGCTGTCCGGGGCGCTCGCTGCCGGTAACCGGGTGATTATCAAGCCGTCGGAACAGGTGCCGGTGACCTCGGAACTGACCAGAAAATTAATTGCGGATTATTTCTCACCGGAAGAAATCACGGTTTTTACCGGCGGGGTTGCGGTTTCCGAGGCCTTCAGCCGTCAGAAACTTGACCATCTGTTTTATACCGGGTCGGGCAGTGTTGGCCGTCTGGTGATGAAAGCAGCAGCGGAAAACCTCACCCCGGTCACGCTGGAGCTTGGCGGCAAGTCACCGACAATTATCCTGCCTGACTGTGATATTGAGAGCGCAGCCATCAGGATAGTCAGCGCCAAAATGACCAATGCCGGCCAGATTTGCGTCGCCCCGGATTATGTTTTTGTCCCCAGAGCCAAAATGGCGGATCTGACCGCACGCCTTATCGCCACAGCCGAGCAGTTCTATCCGGAAAAAGCGGCTGCTCCGGATTACACCGCCATTATCACCCCGCAGCAGAAACAGCGACTCGAAGGGTATATTGCCGATGCCCGGGCCAGAGGGGCGACAATAGAAACCACCGTTGCCTATGGCGCGGAACGGACTGATAACCTGTTGCCGTTTCAGGTGATCACGGATGTCAGCGATGATATGATCCTGATGCAGCAGGAGATATTCGGCCCGCTGCTGCCGGTGATGCCCTATGATGATATTGCGGAGGTGATCCGCTATATCACCGCCCGGCCGCGGCCACTGGCACTCTATATTCTGGGGCGGGACAAGGTTGGCGACCATATCCGCGAGCAGGTGATCGCGGGCGGCATCGCCTATGATGAATTCCTGCTCCATGTTGGTCAGGAGGACCTGCCGTTCGGTGGCAGCGGCGCGTCCGGCATGGGTAATTATCACGGCTACGAAGGCTTTAAATGTTTTTGCCACAGCATGAGTGTCTTCCGGCGTGGCCCGGTCGATATTCTGGGGCTGTTACAGGCCCGTCCGCCTTTCGGGGCCAGATTCCGAGCCTATATAAAACAGGAATTGAGGAAATAGGAAAAAATATAACCCATAAATTAACTCGATAATAGTTAATTTAAAATTTTTGTTGTATTTCAAAGACTTTTAATCATTATTCAGTAAAATAATTTATATTTTATGATGATGATCTGAGCATTATCCGGATTTAACCAGCAGGATGGACTGACCGCTATGACCAGAAAGCCAACAGCAGCGAAAACCGGGGCAAAAAGGGTGACCAGAAGTGGCAGGCCCGCCCGGCGCAAACCCCTTAAAGCCCGGCAATTAACCGCAACCGCAGATGAATTGACCGGCTTTTACCGTCAGATGCTGTTGATGCGCCGGTTCGAGGAAAAGGCCGGGCAACTATATGGCATGGGCCTGATTGGCGGCTTCTGCCATCTCTATATCGGTCAGGAGGCGGTGGTCAGCGGCATTCAGTCGACCCTGAAAGACGGTGATACCATCCTGACCAGTTATCGTGATCACGCCCATATGCTGGCCTGTGGTATCAAACCGGAACTGATTATGGCCGAACTGACCGGTCGGGCCGCCGGTATTTCCGGTGGCAAAGGCGGCTCGATGCATATGTTCAGTGTCGATCACGGCTTTTACGGCGGTCATGGCATTGTCGCCGCTCAGGTACCGATCGGCACCGGGCTGGGCTTTGCCCATAAATACCGGGAGACGGATAATGTCTCGGTGGTTTATTTCGGCGACGGCGCCTCCAATCAGGGGCAGATCTATGAATCCTTCAATATGGCGGAATTATGGGGTCTGCCGGTGATTTTCGTGATTGAAAATAATAAATATGCCATGGGAACCGCGATCAAAAGAGCGTCGTCAGAGGTCGAGCTTCATCGGCGCGGCGAAAGTTTCCGCATCCCGGGGGAGGCGGTTGACGGCATGGATGTGCTCGCGGTCCGCGAAGCGGCGCAGCGGGCGGTTGACTGGTGCCGGGCCGGCAACGGGCCAATCCTGCTGGAGATGAATACCTATCGTTACCGTGGTCATTCGATGTCCGACCCGGCGAAATACCGCTCCAAGGAAGAGGTCCAGAAAATGCGCGCCGACCACGACCCGATTGATCAGGTCAAGCAGCGGCTGCTCGCCGACAATATCATGAGTGAAGACGATATGAAGGCCATGGACAAAGGGATCAAGGCAACCATTGCCGACGCGGTTAAATTTGCTCAAGAGTGTCCGGAACCAGATTCGGCGGCGCTTTACCGCGATGTTTTAGTCGCCGCATCAAGGAAAGAGATAACATGACCATAGAAATTCTGCTGCCGGCGATGTCGCCGACCATGACCGAGGGTACGGTTGCCAAATGGATCGTCGCTGAAGGCGAGGCGGTTAAGGCCGGTGATGTTCTGGCCGAAATCGAAACCGATAAAGCGACGATGGAACTAGAGAGTGATGAAGACGGCGTGGTTGGCCGGATATTTGTCGCGGCGGGCAGTGAGGGCGTCGCGGTCGGCACCCGGATTGCGGTCATTCTTGAAGACGGCGAGGACGGTTCGGACATTACGGACACGGCCCCGGCCATCGAAACAGCTGCGGCCCCGGTTGCGGCACCTGTGGAAACCGTTATTGAAACAGCTGCGGCCCCGGCCTCATCGGCAATTATTGAGCAAAGCCTGCCGAAGGGGACCACCTATAGCTCCATCGCCGTGCGCGAGGCGCTGCGCGATGCGATGGCCGAGGAAATGCGCCGCGACGGCGATGTTTTTATTATGGGCGAAGAGGTCGCGGAATATCAGGGCGCTTACAAGGTCACTCAGGGTTTGCTCGCGGAATTCGGCAATAAGCGGGTGATTGATACTCCGATTACCGAACAGGGCTTTGCCGGGCTTGGCGTCGGCGCGGCGATGGCGGGTCTCAGGCCGGTGGTTGAATTCATGACCTTTAATTTCGCCATGCAGGCCATTGACCAGATCATTAATTCCGCCGCCAAATCCCATTATATGTCTGGCGGCCAGATCAGCTGTCCGATCGTCTTTCGCGGGC
>JAADGA010000163.1:0-1071 GCA_013152615.1 Alphaproteobacteria bacterium | reverse complement strand
AGCCGGGTCGGGGCGCAGCATAGTCAGAATTATGCCTCATGGTACGCCCATGTCCCCGGCCTTATTGTGGTCGCGCCCTATTCGGCGGCGGATGCCAAGGGGCTGCTCAAATCCGCGATCAGAGACCCCAATCCGGTGATCTTTCTCGAGAATGAAATGCTCTATGGTGACAGTTTCGAGGTACCGGATATTGAGGATTATACCATCCCCCTCGGCAAGGCGAACGTGGTGCGGGCGGGCAGTGATGTCACGCTGGTCAGCTATTCGATCGGGGTGAAATTTGCGTTGCAGGCGGCGGAAAAACTTGGCGCAGACGGCATTGAGGCCGAGATAATTGACCTGCGCACCCTGCGCCCGCTCGATATGGCGACGGTGATTAAATCGGTTCAGAAAACCAACCGGGTGGTCTGTGTCGAGGAGGGTTGGGCCAGTTGCTCAATCAGTTCGGAAATATCGGCACGGCTGATGGAGGAGGCGTTTGATTATCTTGATGCACCAGTGACACGGGTCACCAATGCCGATGTGCCGATGCCTTACGCGGCCAATCTGGAAAAGCTCGCGATTATCAGTGAGGACAGTATCATCGACGCGGTAAAAAAAGTCTGTTACCGGCAAGGAGACACGTAATGGCGATAGAAATTCGCATGCCGGCGTTATCGCCGACCATGGACAAGGGAAATCTGACAAAATGGCTGGTGGCCGAGGGCGATACGGTCGAAAGCGGCACCATTCTGGCCGAGATTGAAACCGACAAGGCGACGATGGAATATGAAAGTATTGATGACGGTGTGGTTGGTAAAATTCTGGTGGCGGACGGTAGTGAGGATATTGCGGTCGGCACCCTGATTGCGGTGCTGCTTGAAGACGGCGAGGATGCGTCTGCGCTGGATAATATTTCTGCGGAAAAAGCGACCGTTCCCGCTGTTCCTGTTGCGGATGCCACGGTGGCAGTGAAAGCCGCGCCGGTTGCCGCCCCGGCTGCCGCTCAGGAAAAATCTGGCGAAAAGCGGATATTTTCTTCTCCTCTGGCCCGGCGGATCGCTAGCCACAAGGACATTAATATCGCCGATA
>JAADGA010000162.1 GCA_013152615.1 Alphaproteobacteria bacterium | reverse complement strand
AGCAACACCGTTTGCTTCATGGCCGCACTGACCCCGATCAGGTCCTTAAACCCCCCTTGACCCGACGACCATTTTTGGCCCGGTGTGGCAGTATCCGGGCAGTCTGCCGTTACCGGTTCATCAGCCGATAACAGCCGCAGGGCCTCATCCCTGCCCGCCGCCAGCTTAACATCATAACCGGCCATATGCAGGCTATATTCAAGCTGCTCTTTCTGGTTTTGATCGCCGTCAACAATCAGAATCATTTTTGTCATTGCGCTTCGTCTTTTTATTTATGATACTCGGAAGTCATGAAATTATTTATCCGGTAACCAATAGCTTCAGATATTGACAAGAAAAGATAAAAAAATTCCTAATCCTGTATCATTTTGACACAAATTAAAAAATAAAATAAATATGACTCATCACCTTGCTCTTGACACGTCACTTCTGCCGCTCTGGGATCTGTCTGATCTCTATCCTGCTATGGACAGTGCCGAACTTGCCCGGGATTTTGCCAGACTGGAAACCCTCGCGAACAGCTTTAATCAGGATTATAAAGGAAAATTAGCGGCGCTCGATGCCGATGGCATGCTCGAGTCGATAACCCGGTATGAGGGGATCACTGAAATTCAGGGACGAATTATCAGCTATGCCGACCTGCTTCATGCCGGTGATGTCGGCGCTGTGGACATCTCGAAATTCCATCAGGCCTGTCACGAGGATTTAACCCGCATAGAAAAAAATCTGTTATTCTTCACTCTGGAGATAAACCGTCTGGAAGACGGCAGGATTGATCACTGGCTGGAGAGTTCGGCGGCACTTGACCGCTACCGCTGCTGGTTTGATACCATTCGCCACTATCGCCCGCACCAGCTTGATGACCGGCTGGAAGAGTTGATGATGGAAAAATCACTGTCCGGACGCGCGGCATGGGTGCGCCTGTTTGACGAAACCATGGCAACACTGACATATGATTTCGCCGACCCGCTGACCGGCGAGACGCACAGTATCGGCACCGAAGAGGCGCTGAATTATTTATCCGATAGCACCGCCACCAGGCGCAAGGCCGCCGCCCGCTGTCTGTCCGACAGTTTCGGCAAAAATATCCGCCTGTTCAGCCATATCACCAATAGCCTGATCAAGGATAAGGAAATTGACGACCGCTGGCGTCATTTCGACAATCCGGCTTCCGCGCGCGATTTATCAAACTGCGTGGAAAGCCATATCATCACGGCGCTGATTTCGGCGGTCAAGGCCGCCTATCCACGGCTGTCACACCGCTATTACCGCCTGAAAGCCGCATGGCTGAATACAGACAAGCTCGATTGGTGGGACCGCAATGCACCGCTGCCTGACAGCAATGATGACATTTACCAGTGGCCGGATGCCCGTAAAATCATCCTGACGGCTTACCAGACTTTCTCGCCCGAAATGGCGCGGACGGGGGCGCCGTTCTTTGACAATAACTGGATAGATGCCCCGGTTCGTGACCACAAGTCCCCCGGAGCCTTTGCCCATCCGACCGTGCCATCGGCCCATCCTTATTTGCTGTTGAATTATCAGGGCAAGACCCGGGATGTCATGACCCTTGCGCATGAACTTGGCCACGGCATCCATCAGCTCCTTGCCGCCCCCCGGGGTCCGCTGCTGTCCGATACTCCGTTAACCCTTGCCGAAACCGCCAGTGTTTTCGGCGAAATGCTGACTTTCCGCTCACTGCTGTCAGGGGAAAAGAACCCCCGCAAAAGAAAAGTCATGATTGCCGCCAAGGTTGAGGATATGCTCAATACCGTGGTTCGTCAGGTTGCCTTTTATGATTTTGAAACGAGAATCCATACTCAACGCAAAAACGGTGAACTTTCCGCCGATGATCTCGGCGATATCTGGATGGCGGTACAAAGGGAAAGTCTGGGTGATGCTATTCGCCTTGATGACAGCTACCGCAATTTCTGGTGTTATATCCCGCATTTCATCCATTCACCTTTTTATGTTTATGCCTATGCATTTGGTGATTGTCTGGTAAACTCGCTCTATGCAACCTACCAGCAACAGCCTGATGGCTTTGCCGAAAAATATCTTGATATGCTGCGGGCCGGAGGCAGCCTGCACCATAAAGAATTGTTGAAACCCTTTGGCCTCAATGCCGGAGATCCCGGATTCTGGACCAGCGGATTGAATATGATCAGTGATTTTATTGATGAAATGGAAAAACTGTGACAAGATAACATATTGGATTTTTTCGATTAATACAGGAAGGACTGTCGATGAAGCTCGCCATACCCAGAGAACGCCAACAGCATGAACGGCGCGTTGCCGCAACGCCGGATACGGTTAAAAAACTGATCTTGCTTGGTTTTGAGGTGGTGGTCGAGAAGGATGCCGGCCTGATGAGCAACATCCCTGATGATCATTATAGCGCCGTCGGTGCGGCAATAACCCCCGATGCCGAGGCAACCTATAAAGATGCCGATATTATCTTCAAGGTCGGACGGCCGCTCCGGGCAAATGAGGGCGTGATTGATGAAATATCCCTGATCGAACCCGGGGCTATGTTGATGGCAATTTTATCGCCTTTCGGTGACCGGGCGGCGGTTGAGGCCTATGCCAAGGGCAATATTACCGCCTTTGCCATGGAATTTATGCCCCGCATTACCCGGGCGCAAAGCATGGATGTGTTGTCATCCCAGTCAAATCTGGCCGGATATACCGCGGTTATTGATGCGGCGAGTGAATTCGCCCGCGCTTTCCCGATGATGATGACCGCGGCGGGGACCGTTGCCCCGGCCAAGGTGCTGGTGATGGGAACAGGGGTTGCCGGGCTGCAGGCGATTGCGACCGCAAAACGGCTTGGGGCGGTGGTTTCGGCAACTGACGTTCGCGCCGCTGCCCGTGAACAGGTCGAAAGCCTTGCCGCCAAATTTGTCATGGTTGAAAGTGAGGAGACCGGTGAAGCCGCCGGTGGCTATGCCAAAGAAATGAGCGATGACTATAAGGAAAA
Source organism: Alphaproteobacteria bacterium (assembly GCA_013152615.1). GTDB lineage: Bacteria > Pseudomonadota > Alphaproteobacteria > Sphingomonadales > Emcibacteraceae > Paremcibacter. Next base: position 1,529 of record JAADGA010000162.1, on the reverse strand, counting down.
ACAGGCGGCATTGATCGCCAAAACCCTGGCCAAACAGGATATCGCCATCACCACGGCACTGATACCGGGTCGCCCCGCCCCCACCCTCATCACCCGTGAAATGATCCGAAGCATGAAACCCGGATCGGTGATTATTGATCTTGCGGTTGAAAGCGGCGGCAATTGCGAACTGTCACAACCGGATAAAATTATCGTGGAAAACGGAGTCAAGATCGTCGGCTATTGCAACGTCCCGAGCCGGGTTGCCGCCGATGCCAGCGCGCTTTATTCCAGAAATCTGTTGAATTTCATCACCCCGCTGGTCGATAACGACACGAAAAAACTGGCCATTGACTGGCAGGATGAAATTATCACCGGGACATTATTAACCAGAGACGGCGCGATTGTGCATCAACGCCTTGCCGAAAATTCTGAAAAACGAGGAGGAAACTAAAATGGATTTAACCCAAAAAGTTGCTGATACCGCGCTGCATACGGTTGCTGTCAGCCCTTTTCTTTCCCAGTTCTCACTATTCATACTGGCCATTTTCATCGGATATTATGTCGTCTGGAGTGTTACCCCTGCCCTGCATACCCCACTGATGTCGGTCACCAATGCGATCTCGTCAGTGATTATTGTCGGTGCGCTGATTGCCGGTGGTCCGGCGGATATGAGCCTCGCTAAAATCCTTGGTGTTATCGCTATTGGTCTGGCCGCCGTTAATATTTTTGGCGGTTTTGCCGTCACTCACCGCATGCTCAGCATGTATAAGAAAAAGAAATAGGGAGACAAGGCTAATGTCATCACAGGATATCGTAGATCTTACCGCCCTTGCCTATCTGATTGCCGGGGTATTATTCATTATGGCGCTGCGCGGCTTGTCATCGCCGGAATCATCGCGCAAGGGCAATATATACGGCATGATCGGGATGGTGATCGCGATCGTAACCACCTTGCTTAATCCGGAAATTGTCTCTTATCAATGGATTGCGGTTGCCATCGTTATCGGCGGCACCGTCGGCATTATAACCGCGATGCGCATTTCCATGACCGCGATGCCGCAACTGGTTGCCGCCTTTCACTCTCTGGTTGGTTTTTCTGCGGTCCTGATTGCCGCCGGGGCCTTCCTTGAACCGGCCAATTATGGCATCGTCGATGCTGTGGGACAGATATTTGCCGCAAGCCGGGTCGAAATGAGCCTTGGGGCCGCGATTGGTGCCATTACCTTCTCCGGCTCAATCATTGCCTTTGCCAAGCTTAACGGCAATATGTCGGGCAAACCGATCATGTTACCGGGACGCCATATTATCAATGCGGCACTGGCCATTGCCATCGTCGGCATGATTGTGACTTTTGCCCTGAGCAATGACGCCGCAGGCAGCCCTTTGATGTGGTGGATTATCGGCCTGAGCTTTCTGATCGGTTTTCTGATCATTATCCCGATTGGCGGTGCCGATATGCCGGTGGTCGTCAGTATGCTCAACAGCTATTCCGGCTGGGCAGCAGCGGGCATTGGCTTTACTCTGCAAAATAACGCCCTGATTATTAC
>JAADGA010000161.1 GCA_013152615.1 Alphaproteobacteria bacterium | reverse complement strand
TAAATAGGCAAAGGTCATCACCCCGAGGGTCGTCGACATAAACGCCCCGCCGGTATTCCACGGAACCAGTGCCGACGTCACCGTACCGGCGTCTTCCAGTACCCGCGACAGGTTTTTTGACGCCAGATTACGTTTCTTGAATTCAAGCCGGTACATCCGCCCCGGCAAGATAATGGCAATATACTGATCCGCCGCCAGAATATTCACCCCGATACAGGTCAGCGCCGTCATTAAGATTAATGATCCGGTTGATTGGGCCAGATGAATCATACTGTTAACGATCCGCTGGAGCATGCCGAGCTTTTCAATGACCGAGCCAAAGGTAATCGCGGTCATGATCAGCCAGACCGTACTTAACATACTGCTCATCCCGCCCCGGGACAGCAGGCCGTCAAGCTCGGCATTGCCGGTATGCGAAACATAGCCGCCAAATAATGCCCGCCATACCCCGTCAAACATATCAAGCGCGGTAACATGGTCGGCCTTGACAAAATTCAAGATGGTATCCTGTTGAAAAATAACGGCAAAAACCCCGCCAACCAAGGCTCCGGTCATGATCGTCGGAAACGCCGGAAATTTTCTATAGGCCATATAAAATACTATCAGCATCGGTATTAACAAATACCAGCCGATGTGAAAATTCTGATTAAGCAGATCCAGCTTGTCCTGAATATCTATCGTTGCCACCACCCCGTCACTGAACAGGCCAATAATTAAATACAGTATCAGCGCGATTGCCATCGCCGGAAAGGTTGTCCACATCATATGACGGATATGGCTGAAAATTTCGGAATCGGCAACCGCCGGTGCCAGATTGGTGGTATCTGACAAGGGCGACATTTTATCGCCAAAATAAGCCCCGGAAATAATGGCACCGGCGGTTATTTCCGGCGACAGGCCAAGTCCGGAAGAAATTCCGATCAGCCCGATGCCGATAGTTCCCGCTGTTGACCAACTGCTGCCGGTACTGACCGAGGTAACCGCACACAGCAGACAGGCCGTGACATAAAAGTAATTCGGACTGATAATCTGCAGCCCGTAATAGACCATCGCCGGAACCGTCCCCGATAAGATCCAGGTCCCGATCAATGATCCGACCATAAGCAATATCAGCAGGGCATTAACAGTATTGCCAATGCCGTAAGCAATGGCTTTTTCAATATCCTGCCATTTATAATTATTTTTCCAGCCAATGGCTGCGGCAACACCGGCACTGATCAAAAGCGACATCTGGGTCGCCCCGGCCTGGGTATCCTGCCCGTATAAATATACCGACAGCGCCAATAACGACATCAAGACAAAAACCGGAATCAGGGATTCAAACAGGCTTATTTCCGGCATCCCGGGTTCCGACCCGGTTGGTTCCTGATGCTGAGAATTTTGATGATCCGGCTTGGATTCCTGTGACATGACCTGCTATCCCGACGCGACATATTATGCTTGTTTTGCAGAGACTATAAGCAAGCCTTGTCCATAAGTACAGTATAAGCCAACCGGCTTAATTATTCATGGAATTATAAAATTCACTGTTATTTTTTGTCTCCCTGATCTTACCAAGCAAAAATTCCATCGCATCAACCGAGCCCATCGGCATTAATATCCGGCGCAACATAAACATTTTTGCCAATGTTCCCTTGTCAAGCAGCAATTCCTCCTTGCGGGTGCCGGATTTGGTAATATCAATTGCCGGGAATACTCTTTTATCACTGACCTTGCGATCCAGCACGATTTCAGAATTGCCGGTGCCCTTGAATTCTTCGAAAATCACTTCATCCATACGGCTGCCGGTATCAATCAATGCGGTAGCGACAATGGTCAATGATCCGCCTTCTTCAATATTTCGCGCCGCACCAAAAAATCTTTTTGGCCGTTGCAGCGCATTGGCATCAACACCACCGGTCAATACCTTGCCCGAGCTTGGAATGACGGTGTTATAGGCCCGGGCGAGGCGGGTAATGCTATCGAGCAAAATCACCACATCGCGTTTATGTTCAACCAGTCGTTTGGCTTTCTGTATCACCATTTCCGCCACCTGGACATGGCGGGACGCCGGTTCATCAAAAGTTGAACTGATGACCTCGCCATTGACCGAACGACGCATATCGGTCACTTCTTCCGGCCGCTCATCAATCAACAGGACAATCAGAAAAACATCCGGGTGATTTTCGGTGATCGCATGGGCAATATTCTGTAAAAGCACGGTTTTCCCAGTGCGCGGCGGCGCGACAATCACCGCCCGCTGTCCCCTGCCGATCGGCGCGACCAGATCAATCACCCGGGCGGAATTATCCTTTACTTTCGGATCCTCCCGGTCGAGTTTAAACTTGACATCCGGATGCAGCGGGGTCAGATTATCAAAATGAATCTTGTGATGACCCGCCTCCGGATCCTCATAATTTATCAGGGATACTTTCAACAAGGCAAAATATCTTTCGCCCTCTTTCGGGCCTCTGATCTGACCCTCCACCGTATCGCCGGTGCGCAAACCAAACCGTCTGATCTGGCTCGGGCTGACATAAATATCATCCGGGCCCGGCAGATAATTAGCCTCAGGCGAACGTAAAAAACCAAAACCATCCTGAAGAGTCTCAATAACGCCGCCGCCGGTTATTTCCTCGCCCTTTTCCGCAAGCGCCTTCAGAAGAGCAAACATTATATCCTGTTTGCGCATATTACTGGCATTCTCGATATTATGTTCCTCTGCCAAAAGCAGCAGGTCACTGGGGGTTTTCTTTTTCAGTTCCAGAAGATTCATATGATACATCCATATCGGATTGTTAAGGGAAATAGTGCCGTCCGTCGGACAGGCTTACAGCGTAATGGTAAAATTCAGAGTGCAAATGTCAGAAAAAATGACCTTTATATGTGAATGGTCTGACTGGCGGCATGATAGCTTAAAAATATTTGTAAAGAAAGGCTGTTTTTAAGTTTCACCGGAAACTCTGTCAAGGTTTAAAACTTGAGGATAACCAGTAAAACAATAAAAATCATCAGGATTGCCGGAATTTCATTGACCTGACGAAAAAATTTCTCACTGTGTGTGTTTTTATCCTGGGAAAACTGCCGCCGCCAAAGGGATAAATAGCCATGAAATCCGCTCATGATAATCACCAGAAGAAATTTAAGCTGAAACCAGCCCTGTCCCCATAATTCCTGACCAAAGGCCATAGACAAGCCGAATATCCACGCCGATGCCATCGCCGGATTAATGATAATTTTCATTAACTTAAGCTCCATCTCCTTGAACATTTCAGACGCTTCCGATCCCACCTCCAACCGGGTATGATAAACAAACAGCCGCGGCAAATAAAGCATGCCCGCCATCCAGCTAATCACTGATATCACATGAAAAGCCAAAAACCATTTATAATATTCTGTTAGAAATTCCATAATATATCCGGTCATTTCAAAGCATCCCGTGTCAATTTGGCCAAAGCGGAAATATAGCTGTCATGACAGCCAAGGGTGGCCACCCTGATATAGTCTTTCACCCCGGCCTGTCCGGCTATTTCCCGGTAATCCATATCCAGTTCAACCAGGGTTTCAGAATGTTCCGAGACAAAGGATATTGGCACAACGATAACCGATTTACCATCCGCGCCCGCGCGTTTTATTTCATCATCGCTATAGGGTTTAATCCAGGTTAACGGCCCGACCCGGCTTTGAAAACAGATCACATGATCCGGATGGCCAAGCTGTTGCTGAATTGCCCGGCAGCTGGCCTCTGTCCGAAGACGAAACGGATCACCGGCCGCGATAATTTTTTCCGGTAATCCGTGAGCGGAATATAGAATCCGGTATTCTTCAGGATGATCAACCTGAGTCAGCTTTTCCCGGATCATGGCGACATGAGCCGCAATATATCCCGGCTCGTCGGCATAATCCTTTACCACCCGATAGGGAATATTGAACCCGGCCTGTTGGGCTTTACGCTGCCAGTCAATCAATGATGATCCGACTGTGGTAATCGAATAATGCGGATATAGCGGCAGTAAAACCAATCGGTCCGGATTGAATTTTTTTACTTCTTCCACCGTTTCTTCAGCAAAGGGGTGCCAGTAACGCATGGCGATAAAACATTTATAATATCTGCCCTCCTCAGCCTTCAATGTTGCTTCGAGCGCCGCCGCCTGTTGCCGGGTTTGCGCCAGCAGCGGTGATTTCCCGCCAATTTTCTGATAGATTTTACGGGCAACCGGCGCGCGTTTTGACGAGATTGATTTTGCCGCCAGCCACCGTAATGGATTTTTCAGCGCCATGATTGCCGGATCATAAAATAAATTAAACAGGAAAGGTTTCACCGCCTTCAGGCAATCCGGGCCGCCTAAATTCAGCAGAATGATAGCAATTTTCTCTTCTTTAGCAGATGGTTCGGTCATTATTTAAGCTGATATTCCCGGATAATTTCTGAAACCCGGGCGACATTTTCCGGCGGCGTCCCGGGGACGATACCATGGCCCAGATTGAAGATGAATGGCCCGTCCTTTAAACAGCACAAGCACAGAATTTCCCTTACCCGCCGGTCAAGCCTCTCCCCGCCGGTCAGCAACAACAAAGGGTCAAGATTGCCCTGTACCGGGCATAACGGCTGAATATGGTCCCGAACCCACTCAAGCGGCATTGTCGTATCCACAGACACCGCCGTAACCCCGGTAGCACCAATATATTCCGGATAGCGACACCCGGCACCGCGCGGAAAACTGATAATCGGGACATCCGGGTAGCAAATGCGGATATTTTCAATTATCTGTCGCACCGGCTCAATCGCCCAGCGGCGAAACTGATCATCCGGCAGATTTCCCGCCCAGGTATCAAAAATCTGAATAACGTCGGCACCATATTTTACCTGATTGATCAGATATTCCGATGTCGCCGTCACCAGAAGATCAATAAGTTGCTGAAATAATGCCTCCTCGCGGTAAGCCATGGTCCGGGCCGCCGCCTGATCCGGTGAACCACGACCACCAACCATATAACTTGCCACCGTCCATGGTGCTCCGGCAAAACCGATTAATGCTGTAGTCGCAGGTATTTGCCGGTGCAACCGGGCGATTGTTTCATAGACCGGTGCCAGATGCTGATGCAGATTAGTCAGGCTGAGCCGGTTTATTTTAGCCTTATCATCAACTGGCGCAAGAATTGGCCCTTCCCCGGTTTTAAAATCCAGGGATTGACCCAAAGCATGGGGAATCACCAGAATATCCGAAAAAACGATGGCCGCGTCCATATCATAACGCCGCAATGGCTGCAGGCTGACCTCGGTCGCAAAATCCGGGTTGTAACATAAGTCAAGAAAAGAGCCGGCGGTTTTACGACACTGCAGATATTCCGGCAAATAACGACCGGCCTGACGCATATACCAATAGGGTATTCTATCGGTTGGCTGTGATTTGAGACTTTGTATGAATCGTTTGTTATTTGCCATGTTATTTCAAACCATTATTATACACTGATAAAAAACCAATATATTATTTATATAAAAATAAAAAGGATGTTGTTGTAATGGAACCCTGTGAATAAAAAGGATTAAAAGTTATCCCGAGAATAATAAACAGGATAAAATCTGGTCTTGATTTATATCACATACTGGATTTTTCGGGATAAGTCTATGGATAAGCACATAAATACTGGAGCGGGAATAACGGTACTTCTGGGAATAA
>JAADGA010000160.1:4815-8533 GCA_013152615.1 Alphaproteobacteria bacterium | reverse complement strand
CCGTCAACCCGGTCCATGATGCCGCCGTGGCCGGGAATTATCGCCCCGGAATCCTTGACATTGAAATGTCGTTTCAGCGCGGATTCGGCTAAATCCCCGATCTGGCTCCAGATTGCCAGCAGCGCCGCAATCACCACAAGCATGGTTATATTTCCGCTAAAACCAAAATAATATGCCGCGATCAGGCCAAAAACCACTGCCGCACCCGTTCCGCCCCACAGCCCGGCCCAGGTCTTGTTGGGGCTGATGCGCGGCGCCATCTTCGGCCCGCCGATATTTTTACCGGCGAAATAGGCCCCGGTATCCATCGACCAGACAATGATCATCATCCACAGCACAATCCAGCCGCCATGAGCAGAATAGAGCCGGAGCCAGATCAGCGCCAGCGCCGGCAGCAGGGCATAAAAGATTCCCAACAAGGCAAAAAGCAGCTTCATCCTGAGGAAAACTGCGGCAACAACCAGCAGACCAAGCGGGATCGCATAGACATAGAGGTCGAAATATTGACCGCGACTGATGCCATAAACCAGCAGCAGCACAAAAACCGTCTGAAGAATGAACAGCAGGTTAAACGCCCGATTCTCGCAAATGCCGTTCCATTCATACAGGATCACCACCACCAGCCCCGCGACAAAAATACTGTAGGCGGTCCCGCCGTGCAAAATAATAAAAATGGCAACCGGCAACATCACCAGTGCCGACAGGATACGAACCATAAGCCCGCTTTTCTTCGGGTGGGGGGATGCGCTCATGGATTGCTCAAGACCGGGCACCATAGCGCCGGTCGCGCCCGCAATATTCCGCTATGGCCTGTTCCAGAATCTCACGGTTAAAATCCGGCCACAACACATCAAGAAAGATAAATTCGGCATAGGCAATCTGCCACAGCAGAAAATTACTGATCCGCTGTTCGCCGCTGGTGCGGATGATCAGGTCGGGGTCGGGAATGGCCCCGGTTTGCAGGCAGGAGGCAAAATCTTTTTCGGAAATATCCTCGGGGTTAATCTCACCGCTCCTGACCCGGTCACCGAGCTTGCGCGCGGCATCGACGATCTCCGCCCGGCCGCCGTAACTGAGGGCAAGGGTCAGATACAGCTGGGTATTATGACAGGTTTTCCGTTCCGCCGCCTCGAGCAATTGCCGGATATTTACACTGAGCCGCGACCGGTTGCCGATAAAGGCCAGACGGATATTCTGGTCATGAAGCTTGTCAACCTCCCGGGTGAGATAGCGGTGCAGCAGTGTCATCAGTCCGCTGACCTCGGCTTTTGGCCGGTTCCAGTTTTCAGAAGAAAACGCATATAGTGTCAGATACCGGATGCCGAGATCAATCGCATCCTCAACACATTTGCGCACCACTTCCGCGCCGCGTTTGTGACCGGCAAATTTAGGGAGCATTCGTTTCTTGGCCCACCGCCCGTTGCCATCCATAATGATTGCCACGTGAGTCGGAGGGGCCAGTTGCTTGTTCTTCTTTGTGGAAGCAAAGTCTTCCTTGACCAACAACATTAACCAGTATGTCTCCCTATATCTGCATAATCTCTTTTTCCTTGATCTCGGTCAGATGATCAACCTCCCCGATCATCTCATCCGTCAGCTTTTGTATCTTGTCGGAATAAGCCTTTTGGGCATCCTGACTGATTTCGCTGTCTTTCTCCAGTCTTTTGATGGTATCCATGCCGTCCCGGCGCACATTACGGATGGCAATGCGGCTCTGTTCGGCATATTTACCGGAAATTTTCGTTAATTCTGTCCGCCGTTCCTCATTCAGTTCCGGGATCGGAATCCGCAGGGTCTGGCCATCAACAATCGGATTAAGGCCGAGCCCGGCATTGCGAATGGCTTTTTCCGCCAGCGCCACCATCGTCTTGTCCCAGACACTGACCGTAATCATACGGGACTCAGGTGTCGAAACTGTGGCAACCTGATTAAGCGGCATCTGGGCCCCGTAAGCCTCGACCATAACCGGGTCCATCAGGTGGATCGAGGCCCGCCCGGTGCGCAGACCGGAAAATTCGGTTTTCAGATTTTCAACCGCCCCCTTCATCCGGCGTCTGAGGTCGGCAAGATCAATTTCAGCTGACATTTCTACTTACTCCTGTGCTCACTTTATACCCGTTCTCTGGCAATAATGGTAAATCTTCCCTGTCCGCACATAACGCGGGCAAATTCACCATGTTTATGAATGGAAAATACCACTATAGGAATATTATTCTCCCGCGCCAGCGCAATCGCCGAGGTATCCATGACTTTTAAATCCTGGCTCAGGACTGTATTATAATCCAGTCGGTCATATCTTTCGGCATCGGGGTTGGTTTTTGGATCGGCGCTATAGACGCCGTCAACCTGGGTTCCTTTCAAAAGCCCGTCACAGCCCATTTCCGCCGCCCTGAGGGCCGCGGCGGTATCGGTGGTAAAGAACGGATTGCCGGTGCCGGCGGCAAAAACCACCACCCGGCCTTTTTCCATATGGCGAATGGCTTTGCGGCGAATATAAGGCTCACACACCGAGGCAATCGGGAAAGCCGACTGCACCCGGCTGTCAACCCCTTGTCTCTCAAGCGCATTCTGCATGGCAATGGCATTCATCACCGTTGCCAGCATCCCCATATGATCGGCTGACGTCCGATCGAAACCACTGGCAACCCCGGTCATGCCGCGGAAAATATTACCGGCTCCGACCACCAGACAGATTTCAACCCCAAGCTCCTTCACCGTTTTTATTTCGCCAGCAATCCGCCCGACCATTTCGGGATCAATGCCATATTCCTGCGCGCCCATCAGGGCCTCCCCGGAAAGCTTCAGTAAAACACGTCGGTAATTCGGGGTCTCTGCCATTTTTTTACCTTTGTTATCCCATTTCAAATCAGAGCGATAGACTTACCAAACCAGAGCGATAGACTTTTCTAGTGTCGGTGTCATTCAAAAAATATAGGGCAGAATATACAATTCGGACCCAAATGCGAATAAACTTTTACATTTATTGTCGCAGGGGCCCGAAAGAAAACTTTATTTAGCGGCGACGGCGGCGACTTCGGCGGCAAAATCTTCTTCAGCTTTGTCGATGCCGGCACCGAGTTCAAGCCGAACGTAACCGGTTATTTTGATGGCTGTCCCGGCGTCTCTGGCCGCATTTTCTATGACCCTGGCAATCTTTGTTTCGCCGTCAATAATAAAGGTCTGCTCCAAAAAGACAACATCCTGATAATATTTTGCCATCCGGCCAACGATCATCTTTTCGATAATATTGTCAGGTTTGCCGCTGGCCCGGGCCTGTTCGACCAGAATGTTGCGTTCGCGTTCGACCACCTGCGCATCGAGATCATCGACTGACAGGGCTATTGGTGCCACCGCCGCCACATGCATGGCGAGCTGCTTGCCAAGAGCGGTGAGGATATTTTCATCCGCCGCCGATTCGAGGGCGACCAGAACCGCAATCTTGCCCAGCCCCGGGGCGACGCTGTTGTGGGTATATGTGGCGACAACGCCGGTTTCAACAGATAAGCCCTGCACCCGGCGCAAATTCATATTTTCGCCAATGGTGCCGACAAATTCAACCAGTTGATCGCTGACATTAAGGTCGGTTCCGGGATAAGTCGCCGCCTGTGTGGCCTCAAGCTTGCCACCATTTTCCAGCGCAACCGTGGTGATCGCCCGGACAATATTCTGAAAGGCGTCATTACGGGCGACAAAATCGGTTTCGGAATTAACCTCGACC
>JAADGA010000160.1:0-4797 GCA_013152615.1 Alphaproteobacteria bacterium | reverse complement strand
CCAGACGCCACCGCGACCAGACCTTCTGCGGCCACGCGCCCGGATTTTTTAGCCGCCTTGGCAATGCCTTTCTGCCGCAGCCAGTCGATGGCATTTTCAATGTCACCGTCATTTTCTTTGAGCGCGTTTTTACAATCCATCATCCCCGCGCCGGTTTTTCCGCGCAGGTCCTTGACCAGAGCAGCCGTAATCTTAGCCATCATTCTTCCTTGTATTCTATCTGAAATGCCGCCGGACTCAAATCCCGGGACCGGCGGCGGTTAACTTATTCCGATGTTGTCACGCTGCCGGAGTGGCTGCCTCAACCGGGGCTGCTTCAACCGGGGCCACCTCAACCGGAGCTGCGTCTTCCACAGCGGCAACCTCCGCAACAACCGGGGACAGTTCCGCCGCGCCGAGGTCAACCCCCTGATCAGCCATTTCCTGCTGAATGCCGTCCAGCACCGCGCCTGAAACCAGATCACAGTAGAGCTGGATTGCGCGTGTCGCGTCATCATTGCCCGGCACCGGAAAGGCAATGCCGTCCGGATTACAATTGGTATCCAGAATAGCCACCACCGGAATACCCAGTTTGTTGGCTTCCTGAATCGCCAGATCCTCTTTGTTGGTATCAATAACAAACAGGATATTGGGAATACCACCCATGTCTTTAATGCCGCCAAGGGCGCGTTCGAGCTTGTCACGTTCGCGCGTCATGTGGAGCATTTCCTTTTTGGTCAGGCCGATAGTATCCGCCGCCAATTTGGTATCAAGGTCTTTCAGGCGCTTGATCGAATTGGAAATTGTCTGCCAGTTGGTCATCATGCCGCCGAGCCAGCGGTGATTGACATAATATTGACCGCAGCGTTTGGCAGCCTCGGCAATCGGGCCAGAGGCCTGACGCTTGGTGCCGACAAACAGCACCCGGCCACCGGATGCGGTAATATCGCGCACCGTCTCCAGCGCCCGATGCAGCAACGGCACGGTAATTGACAGGTTGATGATATGGACCTTGTTGCGGGCGCCAAAGATATATTCTTTCATCTTCGGGTTCCAGCGATGGGCCTGATGGCCAAAGTGAACGCCTGCTTCCAGCAGCTGACGCATGGTAAATGTTGGCACAGCCATAGTTTTTTTCCTTGTTTTCCGGTTAATCCTCCGCAGGGCGTGATCTCATATGAGACACCGGAAAGTCTTGCCCGAATATGTCAGGCGGCAACTTAAATCCCGCGTGTGAAGTAGGCGCGTAATACCGCCCTTTGCCAGAAAGATCAAGGGTTTTTTAAGATCAGGGGATTTTTAAGATTAAGGGTTTTTTAAGATCAGGGAATTTTTTACCTTGATGTGTCCGGGTTCCGGTTAATGTCAATCGCCGTCCGGGTCCGGCTTTGATCGACGTCGTCATAACCGGCCGCGTCGGGGATCTTGCGAAAGCGGGCTTTATCGCCGGTGATCACTTCCGGGGTCACGGTGACAATGTCTCTTTTCGCCAGCCGTTCAAAAGCTTCGGCTACTGATTTTGCCTGGCCGAGTTTTTTTAAATTCATCATGGTCGGGAACATCAATATGCCGTCGGATTCCTCGACCAGGGTCATTGGGTGCATCCACTGAACCGCGGTTATTTCATGACCGTCGGGACTGGGGATTTGACCAGCGGGAGCGAGGCACAGGAAAAAGCGGGTATCATAACGCAGCGGATAGATTTTGGGGGTGATCCAGCGGGCAAAGGGACGGCAGCGGTCAAAACATATCCCGGACCGGTCGAGGAAGTTGGCCAGCGTGATCTGTCTTTCGATAATTGCAGGGCGAAATTCTTCATCCAGTTTCCGGCGCATTGCTTCACTGACGGGCTGACCATGCCTTGTGCCGATAAGCAGGCCGGTCTCTTCGAACACCTCGCGCAGGGCGGCATGGCGAAAGCCGCGAAAATCCGCAGGTACAGCATCGGCGTTGTTTTCGGACAGGCGGTCGGCAGGGTCAAGCTTGCCACCGGGAAAAACATAGGCCCCACCGGCAAATTTAATATTATGATGCCGTTTGACCATCAAAATCTGCAGGCAGCCATGACGCGGGTGACTTTCACCGTCGCGAATAATCAAAACGGAGGCGGAATCTCTGGGCATGGCAGGTTTGTTGGTCATAATGATCTCAATATTTTTACTTTTCTGCTGCCAGAGTCTGCGCCAGAATACGGACATTGCGCCCGCCGGTCACGGATGGCTGCGAACAGAAGCTGATATTCAGTTTGACTCAAAATCAAACTTGTTTCAAAATAATTCTGGAAAAGAACCATAATAATCAGGAAACAATCAAATTATGAAAATTGGCTATATCGGGTTGGGGAAAATGGGACTGGCGATGGTAAAACGCCTGCTTGAACAAGGCCATGAAGTGGTGGCGACGGACCCCGATGAGGCCGCCCGGAAAGAGGCCGCAGCAATCGGGGCCGCAACAATAGCCAATATCAGTGAATTCAGGGACACGCTTCCCGGTGAGAAATTTATCTGGATTATGGTGCCGCATCAAATAGTTGACAGCGTGCTGAATGAGCTTAAATCGCTGTTAAATCAAGGGGATGTTGTTATCGACGGCGGCAATTCAAACTATAAGGAAACCGTACGCAGGGCGGCAGAATTTAACGCGTGCGGTCTTGTTTACATGGATGTAGGCGTCAGCGGCGGCCCGAACGGCGCCCGCAACGGGGCCTGTATGATGGTTGGCGGCCCCCGCGATAAATTCGATAAATATCAACAGCTGTTCCGGGATTTAAGCGTGAAAGACGGCTACAGCTATATGGGGGAAGCCGGTGCCGGTCATTTTGTCAAAATGATCCATAACGGCATTGAATATGGCATGATGCAGGCGATCGGCGAAGGTTTTGAAATCCTGAAGGCGAGCGCCTTTGACCTCAATCTCACTGAAATTACCAGAGTATATAACCACGGCAGTGTTATCGAGTCCCGCCTGATTGGCTGGCTGCAACAGGCTTACAGGGAGGGGAATGAGGATTTAACCGCCATTTCCGGCGAAGTCTCCCACAGCGGCGAGGGCCAGTGGACGGTGGAAGAAGCCAAGGACTGCCGGGTGAGCGCCACAGAAACCCGGGTTATTCCGGTGCCGGTGATTGAGGCCGCGCTGCAATTCCGTATCGATTCCGCCCGAAACCCAAGCTATACCGGTCAGGTTGTCTCTGCGCTGCGCAATCAGTTCGGCGGCCATATTGTCAGCAAAGCCGAGGACTAAAAGCGAGCCGCCGCACAGCCGCAGTAGAGTTTCAGTATAGTGAGGGCAGGGGAATCCTGCCGCGGTCGCCAGTGCCGGGTCTGCCACCGCAACGGGGTAATGAAATTATGGTGACGGTGGTTTATTTCTATGCGCGGTTGGTCTATATATCCGGGTATATTTTTAAATTTCCGCTGTTCAGGCCATTGTTATTCATGGCCGGGTTATTTATGGCCGGTCTGACGGTGGCGTTTGCTATGACATATCAACTGACAGGATAATCTGAATATGAGTATTATTGATAAAATGGTTATTGACCATTATGAGAGTGGCGAGACCCTCACCCGAATATTGAAGGCGTTGACAGCCGCAGGCCTTGACCCGGATAACCTCAGCGCCGAAGACCTCGCCCCCTTTGATGAATTTCATATCGGCGGGCGTAACGCCACGCAATATGCCGTCGGTAAAATGGGGTTGAAGCCGGATGATCGCCTGCTTGATGTCGGCTGCGGCATTGGTGGCGCGGCGCGGTTTGTCGCCGCGTCTGTCGGTTGCCATGTTACCGGCATTGATCTGACGCCGGAATTTATTGACGTCGCCCGGGCGCTCAGCACGCGCGTCGGCCTGTCTGACCGGACAGATTTTGAGGTGGCGAGCGCCTTGAATATGCCCTTTGAGGCGGCGAGCTTCGATGCCGCGATCAGCTTTCATGCGGCGATGAATATTGCCGACCGGCCGGCACTCTACGCCGAAATCGCCCGGGTGATGAAGGCCGGGGCAGTATTATGTGTCTATGACGTGATGAAGACGAGTGATCAACCACTGACTTTCCCGCTGCCGTGGGCCGAGAGTGCCGCCACCAGCCACCTGATCACGCCGGAGGCCACGGTAGAGTTACTGGAAAAAGCAGGATTTAGCGTCACCGACAGCGATGACCGCAGCATTATTGCCCGCGCCTTCTTCCAACAGGATCAGCCTGAAAGCCCCCCCGCTTCCCGCCTGCCGACTGACCTCGCGGCACAGGATAAATTTAAAAACATCCTCGATTGTATCGAAACAGGCCGCGTCGCCCCGGTACAAATAATCGCCACCCGCAACCCGGCTTAACGGCCATTGGGTAGTGCGGTGGGAGGAACAACAATCAATGACTCTGATGCCATTGATCATACCATTGATCATATATTCACAGAAAACTTATGTATGAAACCGCATAATAGAGTACTCTACTTTTTTGAAAATTTTGAGATATATAGATTTGTTATTCATTAGGAATAAGTTGTATGCCACCAATTCGTGATCTTCTTCCATTTATTACAGAACCAAGAGAAGACCTTGGTGCTGAATATAAAACGTGGCTAGACCTTTCCGGTAATGACCACAAAGCAATACTTGCAAAAGCTGCGATAGCATTAGCCAACCACGGTGGCGGTTTTATCATAATGGGTTTCAAAGAACGCGACCAAGAACGCGACCAAGAACTGCATTCGATAGCCCGTCCAGATGACATGCAAGAGATTACACAAGATTCTATAAATGCGGCAATACGCCATTTTGCAACACCAGAATTTCACTGTGAAATGTATAATATTCCACACC
>JAADGA010000159.1 GCA_013152615.1 Alphaproteobacteria bacterium | reverse complement strand
CAATAATCCCGATCGGCAGAGCATACATGCCGACACCGAAAATCATCACAATTGCCCCGAAAAAGCGCCCGGCCCCGGTAATCGGCACGACATCGCCATAGCCAACTGTGGTTAACGTCGACAAGGCCCACCACAGGGCAGCAGGAATGGTACCAAATACCTCCGGCTGGGCGAACCGTTCCAGATTATACATGATGGTCGCGGCAAAGGCCGACAGCCCAAGCATAATCACCAATGTGGCAAACAGCGCCCGCCGTTCCAGATACAGAACACTGCCCAAAGACGCCAGTGCCGGTGAATAGCGCATCAGTTTGAACAGGCGCAGCAGCCGGAAAATTCTGAGCAACCTGAAATCAAATCCGGTAACAAACATCAGGGAAGGGGCGATTGCCAGAAAATCAATGACCATCAGCGGCGATAATATAAACCGCAGGCGAAACAGTGCTTTTCCTTTTTTGTCCGGATCGGAACGATATTCCACCGATACCCAGATACGCAACAGATATTCGAGACAAAATACCGCGAGAGAAAAAGCTTCAAAGACAATAAGCTTGCCGGAATATATCCGGGCAATGCCGGGTTCGGTTTCCACCAGCACCGAAATGACATTAAAAACGATCAACACTACCATGAAGCCATCGAACAAGACGGCGGCACGGTTACCGCCACGGCCCATTTCAATGACTTCAAATAATTTGCGCCGATATGTTTTCAGCATCCCTGCAATCCTCTGCCGCCATATAACCGGGGCCATTCAAAATCTATAATTCTTTTACAATTTCCTCTATTGCCACAATGGCCTGACCTGCCTTGCTGCCGTCCGGTCCCCCGGCCTGAGCCATGTCAGAACGACCACCACCGCCCTTGCCACCGACGACCACAGCCCCGGCCCGCACCAGATCAAGCGCGGAAATACGGTCTTTCAGATCGTCACTCACCGCCACCAGCAGTCCGGCCTTGCCATCATTTACCGCAATCAGGACAATGATGCCTGAATCAATCTGCGCCCTGGTCCTGGTGGCAATGCCGCGCAGATCCCTGGTCTTGATCCCGTTCAGAATACGGCCAATAAATTTTATCTGACCGACTATTTTAATATCAGAGCCATCGCCCATCGCTATCTTCTGACGCAGGCCGGTCATTTCGCGCTCCGTTGCCTTGCGCTCGTCAAGCAGCGCCTGCAGCCGCCCGGCCAGCTGTGCCGGAGGGGATTTTAACCGTGCCGCCGCCGCATTCAGATACTGCTCCTGCTGACGACAATGAGTGTCCGCGGCCTCCCCGGTCACGGCCTCTATCCGGCGGACCCCGGCGGCAACCGCTGTTTCCGCAACAATCCGGAAACAGCCAATATCACCGGTCCGGCGCACATGGGTGCCGCCGCACAACTCGACGGAATAGGCATCATGATCCGCCGTCCCCATAGAAACCACCCGGACCTCATCGCCGTATTTTTCACCGAACAGCGCCATGGCACCTGAATCTATTGCTTCATCCGGGGTCATCAGGTGGGTGGTGACACTGCTATTCTGGCGAATCATGCGGTTGACTTCACGTTCAATTACCGTCCGGTCTTCGGGGGTGAGGGCCTTGCCGTGGCTGAAATCAAACCGCAACCGATCGGGGGCGACCAGCGACCCCTTCTGGCTGACATGATCGCCCAGCCGTCGGCGCAAAGCGGCATGCAGAATGTGGGTCGCCGAATGATTGGCCCGCAACCGGTCCCGCTGATCCGCGTCCACCGTCATATCAACCACGTCCGAGCACGCAAATGCACCATTGGTGATTTTCACCATATGGACATGAAGCTTACCCAGCTTCTTCACTGTATCCAACACCTCGGCACTGGCCCCGTCCGTCATATTAAGCCAGCCGGCATCGCCCTTCTGACCACCGGATTCGCCGTAAAAAACACTTTGATTGGTAATCAGCGCGACCTCATCGCCGCAGCTTGCGATATCAACTTTGCCGCCGTCTCGAACCATCAGCAGGATTTTACCCTGGGTCTGCAAGGCCTGATAGCCGAAAAATTCTGTGGCGCCATACTGTTCGCAGGCCTCAAACCAGATATTTTCCGTGGCGGCGCTGCCCGAACCTTTCCACGCCGCCCGCGCCCGCGCCTTCTGTTCTGCCATCGCGGCGGCAAACCCGGTCTCATCCACCGCCAATCCGCGTGCGCGCAACATGCCCTGGGTAAGATCAAGCGGAAAGCCATAGGTGTCATAAAGACGAAAGGCAACCTCACCGGCCAGAACGCCGCCCGCCGGCAATTGGGCGACCTCGTTTTCCAACAGTCCGAGGCCGCGTGCCAGCGTCTTGCGGAACTGGTATTCTTCCAGTTTCAGGCTCTCGGCTATCAAGGCCCCGGCCCGCTTCAGCTCCGGAAAGGCCGCACCCATTTCGGCAATCAATGTCGGCACCAGCCGATAGATCAGCGGCTCGCGGCACCCCAGAAGATGGGCGTGACGCATGGCCCGGCGCATGATCCGGCGCAGGACATAACCCCGGCCCTCATTTGACGGCAGCACGCCATCGGCAATTAAAAAGCAACAGGCGCGCAAATGATCGGCAATCACCCGGTGAGAAATATTGTGCGCCCCATATGCCTCCACCCCGCTGAATTCTGCCGACGCCTCAATCAGCTTTCGGAACAGGTCGGTCTGATAATTATCATGAGTACCCTGAAGTACCGCCGCGATCCGTTCCAGCCCCATACCGGTATCAATCGACGGCAGCGGTAAATTTATGCGGCTGCCATCCGCCTGCTGATCATATTGCATGAATACCAGATTCCAGATTTCGACATAGCGATCACCGTCTTCATCAGCACTGCCGGGAAGTCCGCCGGAAATATCTTCGCCGTGATCATAAAAGATTTCCGAACACGGGCCGCACGGGCCGGTATCGCCCATCGACCAGAAATTATCGGCGGTGGCAATACGGATAATACGATCTGCCGGTAACTTTGAAATCTTCCGCCACAGGTCGAAAGCCTCGTCATCCTGATGATATACCGTCACCACCAACCGGGCCGGGTCAAGGCCATATTCCCGGGTCAGCAGGGTCCAGGCATGAAAGATCGCCTGTTCCTTGAAATAGTCACCAAAGGAGAAATTCCCCAGCATTTCAAAAAAAGTATGATGGCGGGCGGTATAGCCGACATTGTCAAGATCATTATGCTTGCCACCGGCGCGGACGCATTTCTGGCTTGATGCCGCCCGCCGGTAAGGACGGGTCTCAGCCCCGGTAAAAACATTCTTGAACGGAACCATACCGGCATTGGTGAACATCAGGGTCGGATCATTCTGCGGTACCAGCGGCCCACTGGCAACAATTTCATGATCCTGCCCGGCAAAATAATCCAGAAAAATCTGCCGGATTTCATTGGTATCTTTTGCCTTCATCTGGATACAGCCTTCCTTTATTATCCCGTAAATATGTCCCAAGTTTTAACGATTGCACCAGCTCCTGTCCAGTTCTGCTTGAACCACCTCAAAATAAAAAGGACGCCAGAATGCTGACGTCCCAAGGGTCAGGACCCTGGCAGCCGGGATTCGGCTGTAAATTTATTATCTATAGATCAGCGATCATCCTTGATCGTCCTGATCATCACTGTCATCCGCACGGCTTACCCCCTGCTTGAGCATGGCTTCGTCGAGAATACCCTCGCTTCTGCGGATGGAAAGTTCCAGTTTATTGGCAAGATCGGGGTTATCCCGCAAAAAACGCTTGGCATTTTCGCGGCCCTGACCAATGCGCTGGCTGTCATAGGAATACCATGAGCCGGATTTTTCAACCACCCCGGCTTTAACCCCGAGATCAATCAATTCACCGTTTTTTGAAATGCCATGACCATACATAATATCAAATTCAACCACTTTGAACGGCGGGGCCACCTTGTTCTTCACCACTTTGACCCGGGTCTGGTTGCCAACAATCTCGTCTTTTTCCTTGATCGCGCCGATACGGCGGATATCCAGACGAACCGAGGCATAGAATTTCAGCGCATTGCCGCCGGAAGTCGTTTCCGGGCTGCCATACATCACCCCGATCTTCATCCGGATCTGGTTGATAAAAATTACCATACATTTTGATTTGGAAATAGAGCTGGTAAGTTTGCGCAACGCCTGTGACATCAGCCGCGCCTGAAGCCCGACATGGCTATCGCCCATCTCACCCTCAAGCTCCGCCCGCGGGGTCAATGCCGCCACGCTATCGATCACCAGCACTTCAACCGCACCGGAACGCACCAGCGTATCAGCAATTTCGAGCGCCTGTTCGCCAGTATCCGGCTGGGAAATCAGAAATTCATCAATATCAACCCCGAGCGCATTGGCATAGACCGGATCAAGCGCATGTTCGGCATCAATAAAGGCGGCGACCCCGCCCTCACGCTGAACCTCCGCCGCGACATGAAGGGCCAGCGTGGTTTTGCCGGAACTTTCCGGGCCATAAATTTCAACCACCCGTCCTCTGGGCAATCCGCCGATGCCGAGGGCGATATCAAGCCCGAGCGAGCGGGAGCCGGTGGAGACCGCCTCAACCTCCATCGCCGTCCCCTTGCCAAGTTTCATAATCGACCCTTTACCAAAGGCCCGTTCAATCTGGCTCAAGGCGGCGTCCAGTGCCTTTTGTTTATCCATTCTTCCCTGTCTTACAAGTTTGATCTGTGGCGCTGACATTATCCGTCTCCTCTGTATCTCATAGCCGGTGGAAAGTTGCAATCACAGATAAATGTACACATTTTGTTCTTTTTAGCAAGAACATTTTTAACCGCTTGAAATATAACAGAAATAATATATTTATTTATAATTTGTTCTCTTTATTATTTTCTGGGTATCAGATTCTGGCCGGTTATCAGATCAGGTGATTCCCGGCCATCAGTCCCGCTCCAGAACCTCCTTGACCTGCTCGGCAAGCTGGCGCAGGCTGAACGGTTTGGGCAGAAAATAAAAATCATCTTCGCGCTGGGTTTTATCAAAGGCATCCTCGGCATAGCCGGAAATGAAGATCACCTTCAGTTTATCATTGGTTTCGCGGATTTTACGCACCAGTGTCGGACCGTCCATAACCGGCATGACGACATCACTGATTAAAAGATCGAGTTCATCCTCTATTTTCTCGAATAATTCCAGTGCTGCTTCCCCACTATTGGCCTCATAAACATTATAGCCTTTGTTCCTGAGCGCGCGCGAGGCAAACATACAGACCGCATCCTCATCCTCCACCAGCAATATCGTCCCCTTTCCGGTCAGGTCCCGGGTTGGTTTTTCAACACTCACCGCTTCGGCTTCGACAATTTCTTTGCGGGTTTCCTTGTAAACCGGCAGATAGATGCTGAAGACTGTTCCCCGGCCAATCTCGCTTGCCGGGAACACAAAACCGCCGGTCTGCTTGACGATGCCGTAAACCGTCGACAGGCCAAGCCCGGTGCCCTTGCCAACCTCCTTGGTGCTGAAAAACGGTTCGAAAATCTTGCCCAGATGTTCCTTGGCAATGCCGGACCCGGTATCTTCGACCTCAAGCAGGACATATTCACCGGGCGGCATCACCTGATAACGCTGGTTCAGGCTGCGCGATTCCTGCATGGAGATATTGCGGGTCCGGATGGAGATCTTGCCCTGCTTGTCCATGGCGTCGCGGGCATTGACACACAGGTTGATAATGACCTGTTCCATCTGGCCCTGATCGACCTTGACCTGACCCAGATCGCGGCCATGAGTCATTTCAAGCTTGATATTGTCCCCAATCAGGCGGCCAAGCAGATTGGATAATTCGGCCAGAACATCGGTGATTACCAGTATTTTTGGCCGCAGGGTCTGCTGGCGCGAGAAGGCCAGCAACTGGCGCACCAGATTAGCCGCCCGGTTGGCATTCTGTTTGATCTGGATGATATCGGAAAATGACTGATCGCCCGGGCCGTGGCGCACCAGCAGCAAATCGCTGAAGCCGATAATCGCGGTCAGCAGGTTATTGAAGTCATGAGCCACCCCGCCGGCAAGCTGGCCCACCGCCTGCATCTTCTGGGACTGGGCGAATTGCAGTTCCAGATTTTTCTGTTCGGTGGTATCAATCAGGTAAAGAATAACCACATTGTCATGGTCGGCAAATTTATTGAGACGGGTGATATATATCTGGCCATATTTTTCGCCCTTGCCTTTAAAACCGACATCGGCAATCAGCGCCGCCCGTCCGGTGGTCAGTGTGGCCTCAATCCCGTCATAAAATTCCCGATATTCATCCGGGTCAATGATATGTTTCAAACTCCGTCTGTTTTTGATATCCAGCTCATGAATATATTCGCGGAAGATATGGTTTTTTTCCAGAACCTCGCCCTGTGCAGTGACGATGGCAATGCCAATCGGAGATTCACGGAAGAAACGATCAAAATTAATATTTTCCCGGTTGGAGATATCCGCCGGAACATCAGTGGCGGGAGCGGCCGCCCCCTTGGCGTCACATAACAGTACCTGACAGGTGACCACAGCGGAATTGTCCCGGGCAGACGGCAAAAGGCTCTGATTCCTGGCGGGCGCGGCCATGATCTCAACGGGTAAGAATTCCAGCAATATCACCTCACCGGACAGGGTTTTTATCTGAATCTGCCCGGTTAGCTGCCCCGGCGCAACCGGACAAAAATCAGCCAGCGACCGGGGCAGGTGTATTTCCTGAACTGATTGCCCGGTCAGCCAGTGAAAGAGCATGTCATTGGCATAGATAATTTGTCCCTGTTCCGACACCGCAATCAGGCCGCAATCAC
Organism: Alphaproteobacteria bacterium; assembly: GCA_013152615.1. GTDB lineage: Bacteria > Pseudomonadota > Alphaproteobacteria > Sphingomonadales > Emcibacteraceae > Paremcibacter. The sequence continues at coordinate 1,033 of JAADGA010000159.1, read as the reverse complement.
TGTAATCCAGAATACCGCCCAGACGCTCCAGATTAAATCCGGGGTCACGATGATCCATATTCGCTGTCGGCACTTCTGACATTACCGGGGAAAATACCCAGTTAACATAATCCTCCTGCCCCTCTCTGCGGCTCAGGGTCACCTCGGCATATTTCTTTTCATCTTCCCCGGAAATAAATTGAATGATCCGCGCGTCCTCAACGCCTTTTTCCAGTAATAACAGCGCCGCCGCCAGCGGTTGTTGCTGGTCACGGCTCATCAGATTGAGCGGCGACAGAATTTTTGTTTTCAGGCCCGCCTTTATGAACCGGCGATAGGGCATATTGCAATAAACCAGCTTGCCCTCAAGCGAGGTGATAACATGGGGCTGCTTTATGCCGGTCACCGGCAGCGGCATCACTCCTGCTGCGGGCGTTTCACAGCCTTTATAAACACAAGTTCCAAGTATCACGATGGTCACCGCCAGACAGACCGCCGCCAGCAAATACCCCAGTGAAATACTGCCCACAGCCAGCCCGAGCAGCAGTCCGGCACCAGAGGCAAGCCCGCCCCCGCCAATACCGCCAAGGGTAATCAGAAACGGGTAATCAATAGATTTAATCACAACAGGCCGGGTCATCTTTGCACCATTCATTAAAATTTTCTTCTCTGTAATCATTAGCGGGAAAAATGATCCCGAAATAGCGGTGGCCGGTAATTTCAGCCCTGCGATCAGTCCCCGGACGGTTTATAATAGGCGGTTTCGCCCTTTCTGATCCGCAGGATATAGCCGACCACCTCGGCTACCGCCTTGTAATGGTCTTCATGGATTTCCTCATCGATCTCGACCGTGGCATATATTGCCCGGGCCAGAGGCGGATTTTCCAGAACCGGAATATCATTTTCTACTGCTACCTGACGAATTTTATAGGCAATATGATCCGCGCCCTTGGCCACCACCACCGGCACCTCCATTTTAGCCTGATCATATTTCAGGGCAACGGCAAAATGCGTCGGGTTGGTAACCGCAACATCGGCGTCCGGCACCGCGGCC
>JAADGA010000158.1 GCA_013152615.1 Alphaproteobacteria bacterium | reverse complement strand
ACCCTCGCTACTTGAGGTCCCCCCGCTCGCGCGGCTCGCTCCCCCTTTGTTATCTTGATTTCTGGATGACATGGCACACCTCGTAAATTCCTGTTATACTTGACGGGGACCACTATACTATGCCCGGAAAATAATTTCGCCTGTTCGGACGAGATCAGAATATATCTGAAAAGATCTTTGCCAAACCAAAATAAAATGTAGAAATATGCTGATATTCAACAAGAAATTTGCGCCGCAATATGGCGAAGTCACCAGAGTAAGCCCGCTGGTCCGTCGACTCGTCGCCCCCAATCCCTCACCCTTCACCTTTTATGGCACCGGGACCTATATTATTGGGAAAACCCAAATAATTATCATTGACCCCGGCCCCGCGATCCCGTCGCATATTCAGGCGCTGGAGAATTTGCTGGAAAACGTCACTGTCAGCCATATTCTGATCACCCATAATCATGTCGATCATTCGCCCGCCGCCCAGCCGTTAAAGCTGATCACCGGCGCCGATATTTACGGCTTTGACGTCACGGGTCAGGCCGAGATTGACAATCATGCCGAGGAAGGCCGTGACCAGAATTTCGCACCCGATCATATTTTAAAAGACGGTGACATCATCGAGGGTGACGGCTGGACCATAGAAGCCATTCACACCCCGGGTCATCTGTCCAATCATCTGTGTTTTGCCCTGCGCGAAGAAAAGGCTCTGTTTAGCGGCGACCATGTCATGGGCTGGTCAACCTCGGTAGTCTCCCAGCCGGACGGCAATATGAAGGATTATATCGCCAGCCTTGAAAAGCTGCTCTCCCGCGATGATGACATCTATTACCCGACCCACGGCGCACCAATCGAAAACCCGAAACCCTATGTCAGGGCGCTGATTGCCCACCGCCACCAGCGGGAAAGCCAGATTCTCGAGGTCCTGTCCACGGGGGCCACCACCATCTTGCACATGGTCGACATTATCTATAGCGATATTCCACCCTACCTCCACCCCGCCGCCAGAAGCTCCCTGCTGTCCCACCTCATTCATATGACGAATGATGGCCGGGTGAAATGCCGGGGAAAGATTGACAAGGATGGCATTTTTAGCCTGCCCTGATTATTTGTTCTTGTTTTGTTCTATGCTTTGAGTCTATAATCACAGCCCTTTTGGATTATTGCCCTTTTGGCAGCGAAGAGACTCGAAAATATGCTGGAAATCCCCACCGGCCTCAGATGGTTATATATTGACCTCAACAGTTATTTCGCCAGTGTTGAGCAGCAGCTTCAGCCCGGTCTGCGCGGCCAGCCGGTAGCGGTGGTGCCGACGGCAGACACCGACAGCACCTGTGCCATTGCCGCAAGTTATGAGGCCAAGGCGTTCGGCATTAAAACCGGCACCATGATCTATGACGCCCGGCGGCTGTGTCCCGGCCTGATCATTGTGCCGGCGCGGCACGATAAATATGTCGATTTTCATCACCGGATCATGACCGAGGTCGGTCACCATATCCCGGTCACCAAAATCTGTTCGATTGATGAGGCCGCCTGCCGCCTGATTGGCCCCGAACAGGAAAAAGAAAATGCCATCACCCTTGCCCGGCAGATCAAACAGGGCATTGCCGACCATGTCGGACGTTACCTCAAAAGCTCCATCGGCATCGCCCCCAATCGCTTTCTGGCCAAGGTCGCGAGCAACCTGCACAAGCCGGACGGCCTGACGGTGCTTGAGGCTGACGAGCTTCCGGGTCGGCTGCTCGGTCTCGACCTGCGTGACCTGCCCGGTATCGGACGGCAGATGGAACAACGGCTGAAGGCCGCCGGTATTACCAGTGTCCACAGCTTCTGGACCCTCGACCCGAAACACGCCCGCAGAATTTGGCACAGTGTCGAGGGCGAACGCTTCTGGTACGCGCTCCACGGGGTTGAGGTCGCCGAGCCGCCAGAGACAAACCGCCACACCATCGGCCACAGCCATGTCCTCAGCCCCCGGATGCGCCCGCGTGATCAGGCCCGGCTGGTCGCCCGCCGCCTGACGGTCAAGGCGGCAGGCCGGTTGCGGCGGCTCGGCTTTTATGCCGGGATTTACCGCCTTTATGTCCGCTTTGACACCCATGGCCCCCGGGAGCTTACCCGCTGGCAGCATGACATAAAATTACCCCCCGCACAGGATAATTTCACCTTCCTCGCCGCCCTGAACGGCCTGTGGCACGAAATGTCGAAGCGCAGAAATTCCGGACGGATCAAACAGGTTGCGATCGCGCTTTATGGCCTGACCCATGAAAACGACCTCATGCCGGATATGTTTTCCGCCCTTGGTGATCCGCTTGACCAGACCCGGCAGAAATATAATCGCCTGTCAAAGGCCCTTGATCACATCAATCATAAATATGGTCTGGATACCATCGTTATCGGCAGCCTGCCCGACCCGCTGTCCCGTTACAGTGGCAGCAAAATTGCCTTTACCCGGATTCCGCAAAAGGCCGAATTTCAGGAATGATCTTGCCAACCTTGACACCACCGGCTAAACCACTATTTACAAGATATATATTGATTAAAGTGGCGTAAATATGATGTCTATACCCCTGAACGGAAAAGTCGGCCCCGGTGACGCAGAACTACTGGCAGAAATCAACCAGTTGCGCCAGACAAGGAACGCCGTGATCCTGGCCCATTATTATCAGGATGGCCGGATTCAGGATCTGGCGGATTTTGTCGGCGACAGCCTCGATTTATCGCGCAAGGCCGCCGCCACCGATGCCGATGTTATCGTCTTTTGCGGGGTGCGCTTCATGGCCGAGGTCGCCAAAATTCTCAACCCGGCGAAAACCGTGATTCTGCCCGATATGGCCGCCGGTTGCTCGCTCGAAGACAGTTGCCCCGTCGATGATTTTGCCGCCTTTCGCGCGCGCTATCCGGACCATATCAGCCTGACTTATATTAATTGTTCGGCGGCGGTCAAGGCCCATTCCGATATCATCATCACCTCAAGCAATGCCCGTTATATCATTGACCAGATCCCGGCAGATCAGCCGATTTTGCTGGCCCCCGATCAACATCTCGGCCGCTATCTGGTTCAGGAAACCGGGCGTGATATGGTGCTGTGGCCCGGCTCCTGTATTGTTCATGAACAATTTTCCGAAAAGGAGCTGATTAACTTAAAAACCCGCCACCCCCTGGCCCCGGTTGCCGCCCATCCCGAATGTCCGGCCCATATCCTGAACCATGCTGATCATGTCGGTTCAACATCGTCAATCCTCAAATTTGTGCGTGAAAGTGACGCCGACAGCTTCATCATCGCCACCGAGCCCGGCATTATTCACCAGATGGAAAAGACCTCGCCGGAAAAAACCTTCATCGGCGCCCCGGGTATCGACGGCGAATGCAGTTGCAACCAATGCCCGTTTATGGCGCTGAATACGCTGGAAAAACTGCGTGATTGCCTGCGCGACCTCACCCCGGTGATTGAGATCAGCGAGCCGGAGAGACTGGCGGCCAAAGCCCCGCTTGACCGCATGCTGGAGATGTCACCACCGCAAATCCAGCAGACGACCGACAGCATGCCAATGTCGGGCCGGGCCTATTAGGATGACCACAGACAGGCCACTTTTCAAAGAGGAATTACGCCGGTTTGTCAGTGCCGCCCTTGAGGAAGATGTCGGCCACGGCGACCTGACCAGCCTTGCCATCCTTGCCGCCGATGACCGCCTGTCCGCCGCCATGGTCGCCCGGGAGGATATGGTGATTGCCGGCATGTTTCTGGCCGAAGAGGTGATCATGAGCTGTGACCCGCTGGCCCGGATCGAGGTCATTGCCCATGACGGACTGGAGGTGGTCGCGGGCAGCATCATCCTGAAAGTCACCGGCAATGCCCGCAACCTGCTCACCGCCGAACGTACCGCGCTCAATATCCTGCAACATTTATCCGGCATCGCCACCCTCACCCGGGCTTATGTGCGCGCAATAGAGCATACGGATTGCCGCCTGCTTGATACCCGTAAAACCATCCCCGGATACCGCAAGCTCGCCAAATATGCCGCACGTATGGGTGGGGCGAAAAACCACCGCATGCGGCTCGACGACGGTATCCTGATCAAGGACAACCATATCGCCCGCATCGGCAGCATTACCGCCGCGGTCCGGGCCGCCCGCGCCCGCGACACCCGCGCCAGCACCATCGGCATCACGGTCGAATGCGATACTCTGGAACAGGCGCAGGACGCGGTACGGGCCGGGGCCGACCGGCTGCTGCTGGATAATATGACCAATGACCAGTTATGCCGGGCGGTGAACGACTATCAGGGCCGGGTTGAACTTGAGGCCTCGGGCGGGGTGACGCTTGAGAGCATAAAAGCCATCGCCGAAACCGGAGTGGATTATATCTCCGTCGGCCGCATCACCCAGTCCGCTCCCGCGGTTGACATCGGATTTGATTATCTGGATTAAAGCGGAGAGGACATAATGACCGGGCGACATATAAAACCGGACTGAACTCGAAATCCTGCTTGGTTTTTAAAATTGAACCCATCCGGATATTAACCAGATCTCCACTGAGCGTGGTCTCGTTTCTGGTGAAATATACGCCGGGGGCTGGATTATATCTTTCCCTGTCCACTTCCCATAAGATGCTTGTTAGGGTACAGTCCGAAGTTCATTCATTTAATCTTAGCGAAGAAGGATAAATCATGACATCATTCGGTATATTTGGCATTGCCTTTCTGGTTATCGGCATTATCATTATTCTCATGAGCGTACAAACCGTACGTCAGGGCTATAACTACACCGTCCAACGTTTTGGCCGCTATACCAAAACCCTTCAACCCGGCTTTCACCTTATCATTCCGCTGTTTGACCGCATTGGCTCAAAGGTCAGCATGATGGAGCGGGTACTGGACATTCCCTCGCAGGAAGTGATCACCAAAGATAATGCCATGGTGCGGGCCGACGGCGTGGTGTTTTTTCAGATCATGGACGCGGCCAAGGCCACTTACGAGGTCAATGACATGATTCTGGCGATCCTCAACCTGACCATGACCAATCTGCGCACGGTGATGGGGGCGATGGACCTCGATGCCCTGCTGTCACAGCGGGACAGTATCAATGGTCGGCTGCTTGATGTCGTCGATGATGCCACCGAACCATGGGGGATCAAGATTACCCGGATAGAAATCAAGGATATTGAACCACCACGTGATATCGTCGAAGCCATGGCCCGGCAGATGAAGGCCGAACGGGAAAAACGCGCCAATATCCTCGATGCCGAAGGCTTCCGTCAGGCTGAAATCCTGCGCGCCGAGGGGGAAAAGCAGGGGGCTATTCTTCAGGCCGAAGGCCACCGCGAAGCCGCCTTTCGCGCGGCAGAGGCCCGCGAACGTCAGGCCGAGGCCGAGGCCAAGGCAACCGCGATGGTCTCAGAAGCCATTGCCCACGGCGACCCCCAGGCGATCAATTATTTTGTTGCCCAGAAATATGTCGAAATGCTGGGCCAGTTCGCGAACTCGCCCAATGAGAAACTGGTTTTCATGCCGCTTGAAGCCAGTGGCGTGATTGGTGCCCTCGGCGGCATGACCGACATGCTGAAAAATATCAGCAAGGCACCGAAAATGACGCCTAAAATACCGCCATCCGGGTCTGTGCCGAATTCGGGTCGCTGACTTTAGCCTCTGGCTTTGGCTTCTGGCTTTAGCCTCTGATTTTGACATCTGGCTTTGACCCCTGACTTTGACTTCTGGCCCCTTTATCAACCGGCAAAGGAACCACATATGACTTTTATGGATGGATATAGCTTAAATTACTGGACATGGTTTATCGCGGCGCTGGTGCTGCTTGGCCTTGAAATGACCATCCCCGGTGTCATCTTTATCTGGATGGCCATTGCCGGGGTCATTATCGGCGGGATTATGCTGGCACTCCCGGACTTAAGCTGGGAGATCCAGTTTATCCTGTTCGCGATTTTCAGCATCATCAGTGTTTTCACTGGCCGCTCTTTCCTGAACAGGAATCCGACCGAAAGCGATGATATTACCCTCAATCAGCGCGGGCTTAAATATGTCGGCCAGACCTTTAACCTGATCCGGGATATGGAAAACGGCAAAGGCCGGGTCCGCGTCGGCGACGGTCACTGGAACGTCATGGGGGATTTCGATGCCCCCAAAGGCGACAAAGTCAGGGTGACCGGCGCCGAAGCCACCATCCTGATCGTCGAAAAAGTTACAAAATAAGAAAAAATTATAGAATAAACAGTACCATAACAGCGATTGCCAACCTCCTCAATCCTCTGATATCATTGCCAGTCCCTCGGTAAGATAATCCGGCAGCAACGGTGTGCGAACCATATAGTCCACCGTATGATTATTGCTGGCATCGCGGGCATCAATAACGGCATTTTTCCATTCCGAGCGGCTATAAGTTCCCCGGCCCAGCCACATCAGGGCAACCAGCTCGTTACGCTCTTCCTCATTCATGCCGTCTATCACTGATTTCAGTTCCAGATAGGCTGAATCCCCGTCGAAATTCTCACTGCTGGAATTATCCGCCTGCTCTGCCAGTGATAACTCTGAATATTGAAGTGGTTCGTTGTTGTCTGCCAGTTCATCGCCAATAATGGCCAGAGATGATTCCCCGACCTCCCGGGCAATTGAAATAATAAATTCAACCTTGTCCAGACTTAACGCATCCATATATATTCTCCATTTCTATAGTCAGTCTATCACCATTCCCGGGGTGCGCCAAGGGATGAATGGCCCCGCATTATGATAACGGCAACAAGGCCGCAACCTGTCCGGCCTGTTTCATAATCAATTCCACGGAGGTCACCAATGATTCCTGCTTTGGAAAAACTACGTGCAATCATTTTATGTTCCGGCTATCCTTGCGTCAGGAATTTAATAATCCGCCAAAACAGGAACCCGAAACAGGGACCCAAGATAGGGACCCAAGATAGGGACCCAAGATAGGAACCCAAGATAGGAACTAAGGATGAATATCATGAAAATTAATTTTACCCCTGTCGTTAAAACTGTCGCGATGATATACGCGGCATCCATGGTCGCCATGACCAGTCCGGCAATGGCCGCATCACATGACACATCACTGGAAAAGGTAATCGCGGGCAGCCAGCGTTCCGCCGCCAACAAGGCCCGGGATAAATACCGTCATCCTGAAAAAACACTCGAATTTTTTGGCCTGAAGCCAGATATGACCGTGGTTGAAATATGGCCCGGCGGTGGCGGATGGTATCAGAAAATTCTGGCACCCTACCTCCATAATCACGGGGTCTATTACAGTGCCGGCTTTGATCTTTCGGCAACCAAAGGCTTCCGCCTTGCCGCCAACAAAAAGGTTGCCGCACGGATAGCAAAATATCCGCTACTTTACGGCAAGACCATTGTTACCGAGCTTGCCCCGCCAAAGAAAGTTACGATCGCCCCTGCCGGATCTGCGGATATGGTTTTGTCATTCCGCAATTTCCATGACTGGCAAAAGGCCGGTACTGAAGAGGCTGTTATGAAGGCCATATACCGGGCGCTGAAACCCGGCGGCGTCTATGGCATCGTCGATCACCGAAGCAAAACCGCCAAAAAGGGCGATGGTTACGTCAAACCATCCTATCTGATCAAGGTCGCGCAGGAGGCCGGTCTGGTTCTGGTGGCAAAAAGTGACATCAATGCCAACCCGAAAGATAATCATACTCACGAAAAAGGCGTCTGGACGCTGCCGCCAACCCTCGCCGGCAAGGCTGCCGACCGCGACAAAATGAAGGCCATCGGTGAAAGTGACCGCCTGACATATAAATTCATCAAACCGGTAAAATAACGTTCCGGGATCAATAGGATAAAGGGACAAGCCTGTGTTCAGGGCCGGGGTGCGGAGACGTCAGTGACCCGGCCGAAGCGGGAAGGTTACGGTAAATTCAGAGCCCTCACCTGCCACACTTTTCAGGGTAATATCGCCGCCCATCAGCCGGGCAAGATGTTGGGAAATATGTAATCCGAGACCGGTGCCCTCCGCCTTACGGGAATAGATATTATCCCGGGCCTGATGGAACTTCTCAAATACCAGCTGGTGCTGGTCTGCGGGAATGCCAATCCCGGTATCCCAGATGGTAACGGCAATTACCGCCGGATCATTGCTGTTAATCCTCAGACCGATCCGGCCTTTTTCCGGGGTAAATTTTACTGCGTTACTCAACAGATTGACGAATATCTGTACCGCCCGGCGTTCATCGGCGTAAATACAGAAATCCCCGGACAGCCTGACTGCGCTGATATCCAGATATTTCTGGTTTGCCCGCATAACAATCAGGTTTACCGCCTTGTCAACGACGCTCTGCAACGACACTTCCTCAAGATCAAGCTTGATCTTGCCGCTCTCCAGAACCGCGACATCAAGGACATCATTAATCAGATCCAGCAGGTGGTGTCCGGCAGACATAATGTCTTTGCTATAAGAAATATACTGGTCGTTAAGGCTGCCATGGACTTCCATTTTCATCGCCTCGGCAAAGCCGATAATCGCGTTCAGCGGCGTTCTGAGTTCATGGCTCATCGCGGCCAGAAATTCACTCTTGGCACCAAGCGCGGCCTCTGATTCCGCCGACGCCATATCGAGCTGAATATTCTTGTTGGTCAGTTCTTCAAGCGTATGTTCCAGTGATTTCTGCGCTGCCAGCGTATCGCGTTGCGAACGGTAATTCAGCGTAACATCCGTCCCGGCCCCGCGATAGCCCATGAATTCACCACTGGCGGAATCAAAAACCGGAACCCCGCTCAAATGATTATATATCCGGTCACCCTCGGAATTTTTAATCAGGAAAAGCTGATCCCGGAACGGCTTCATCGCATCAAGAAAATGCTCGCAAACCAGATTATGGCCATTGAGGCCGGATTTCAGTTCGCCAAAATCCTCGAAACGTTTACCCTTCATCAAAATTCCCGGCTTACCGGTAATTGCCATCAGCCGGTCCGAAACAAAGGTAATATTATAATTACGATCAACTTCCCAATACCAGTCAGATGTAGCGCGGGCGAAATCGCGGAAGCGTTGCTGCATCAGATTCTCCTGTCCGAGCATCTGGATCTTGTCGGTATAATCCACATAGGTACCACCGACGGCAATCACGGCACCATCATCATCGCAAACCGGGAAATGGCGTGACCGGTATTGCCGGAAAACCCCGTGCATTTTTATCGTTTCCTCAACAGAAACATTTTGCCGGGTAAGCTGAACCTCATGGAGGACCGCCATCAGGCTTGGTGGTAAATGACGACTGTCGACCGGGCCTGCCGGGGTTTTGCCGGTATATTCACAAACGGCGACAAGCGTTCTGTAGCCCTCATTGACATAGACCAGTTCACCGGAAATCGTCGATATATACAGCGGGACATTTTCATCAAAACTCATATGTGAAATAAGTTTATGGATTTTATCCGCAATGCTCGCCGGTCTGGAACCGCCGTCATAATTCCTGTTGGCCCGCACGCGCTGAACCATTTCCAGCGGGATGATCGTCTGATGCCTGGATTTAGGCACCACCCTCTTTCCGGCGGGGGAACCACCCCCGGTCTTCTGATCATATCCACCAAACATATTTACACAGCATCCCTCATAGCCATTATCGCGTCCTGATACCCAAAGTCACGTTGCCAATGCCTTACCGCCAGCTTGGCATTTTTTACTTTTATGCCATCATACAATGATAACACCGGATTTACCAGCCCCGTTGTTCTGGCCCTGCCGCCCGACCGGGATTGCACAATCAACAGGAACAGCGACGCGAAACTGTCCCGGTCGATTTCCAGAGACCGGATAATAATCGCCAGACTTTCCCCGGTTCGTTCCCTGATCGATCGCCAGATAATTTTTGTGTCCAGACCGGTCATTTCGGTCAGACCGGCGACAAACAGGTTAACTTTTTCCTGCCGCAGGCACCGCTGTAAAAAACTGATATTCAATTCGCCGTTAGCGGCCAGTTCCCGCACAAGATCGAGTGCCGGTTTCATAACACCGGTCGCGGAATCATGGCTTTTCAATGCAGTTTTTGTTGCCATTTCAAGAGCATCATCAAGCACCGCAGCCTCAACATCAAATTCAAGGATAATCCTGCGCCTGAGCGCCGCAGAGACCCACCAGTACATCCGGTGGGCCAATTCAACCGGTAAATCATGCCGATTTAACAGCGGCTCCTGAAACCGGTCAACATTGCGCGATTCCGCCACCAGATATTCCATCGAGAGTTTGGAAATCCGGGCATTATCGTTGCTGATCAGGGCTTCAATCACATCTTCACGACTGCGCTCAATCAATTCACTGCTGACCTCTTCGCTGACATGGGCGCGAATGGCGATGGCCATGCGGTGGGCTTCGGTGCGATTGCGGATAATCTCAATCAACTGCTCATCCTTCAGCACCCCGCTTCTGAGCAACATTGGTTCGGCGATATCAATAGAATCGCTGGCCAGCCGCACCGCCAGTTCGGGGGACACGTCCTTTACATCGGCCAGGCGCTGACTTAATTCCTTGCGGACAGTATTTTCCACAGAAGACACGAGTTTGCACAGGACGTCATTCATCAGGGCGCGTTCATGTTCATTCAGCCGCCCCTGAGATGATAAAAACATATCCATAATGTTTTCCACCAGCTCATTTCTGGCCGATACCGACTTCTCCTGCGCCAGCATCACCAGATCTTTGGGAAATATTTTACGATCAAGCAACCCCATATTTTTCCAGCCTATAGTTTATTTTTCTTTGTTGAGACGACGATTATAAATACCCCGACCCCACAACCTACCCCTGACTTATACTGCGGCTTTATTAACAAAGATTAAAAAAAACGTTGAATTATCACCATTGCACCCTGTGCCAACAGCAATTTATCCGGCTTTTTCACCCGGATATGCCAGTGGTCGTGCGGGGGGTAAAGTGGTTGCGTCCGGGGAACAAGGGATCGCGTGCGGGGAAATAATGGCCGCCTGATGATGAAACGGCTTTTAACAGCCGATAACCGCAGCAGATAAATATTATCCGGTTGACGGCAAGCCCGCCGGATGTTTACTCTGCTGTCGACAGAAAATTAACCAGATAACACCATCAGCCGGAAAAACAACAAATGCGCAAAATTCTCTTGCCACCAGTGGTCTTTGCCCTGTGCCTGACCGGGATAATCGTGGCTAATATTTATGACCTGATCCCCATCGCGCTATTATCCGGGCCGATCAGGTATGGTGGTGTTATCCTGATCCTCCCCGGTCTTGCGCTGCCGCTGTGGGGGGCGCGCCTGTTCCGCCGCCATCAAACCAACATTGTCCCTTATAAAAAGCCGGACCGTATTGTTACCACCGGTCCGTTTCGCTGGTCGCGCAACCCCATGTATCTGGGCCTGCTGCTGCTGTTACTGGGGGTGGCAATGCTCTATACCACGGCCTTTTCCTTTGTTTTTCCGCTGGTTTTTTTCCTAATCGCCAACCGGTGGTATATCCCCTATGAGGAGGAGCGGATGCACGAGGCATTCGGCGATGCCTTCCTGAGCTACAAGGCCCGGGTACGCCGCTGGCTGTGAGCGCAGAATAACCGGCAAGTTTTTTATATTCTGCCGTCAAAAAACTTTGACAGCGCCGATAACAACGGTCACTATCACTTTTTTTGACGCTCACAGGATTATCAGGGAAAACTCTTGCAATGACGGCAGTTTTTTATCGGGGGGTTACGGCACATTACCCAACAGCCGCCCATTCCGATGGTATGTATATTTTCGATGACACCGGCAAAAAATATCTTGATATGAGCGGTGGCGCGGCGGTCTCCTGCGTTGGTCACCAGCATCCCCGGGTGGTGGCAAGCCTGTGTCAGCAGATCAAAACGATGGCTTTTGCCCATACCGCTTTTTTCTCGAACCCGCCACAGGAGCAGCTGGCCGAGGCTCTGGCAGCAAAATTTGGCGAACCAGGGGCGAAAATCTATTTTACCTCCGGCGGCTCGGAAGCCAATGAAACCGCCTTCAAGATGGCGTGGCAATACTGGCGCGCGCTGGGTCGGCCGTCAAAGCAAAAAATCATCAGCCGCATTCACAGCTATCACGGCAATACTTACGGGGCGCTGTCGATCAGCGGCAACCTGACGCGCCGACGGGTGATGGGAGAATTATTGCTCGACTGGCCGCGCATTGACCCCTGCTACGCTTACCGCTACCTCCGGGCCGGGGAAACGCTGGCCGACTATGCGTTGCGCGCCGCCAACAGCCTTGAAACAATGATATTACAGCAGGGGGCGGAGACGATCGCCGCCTTTATCGCCGAACCTGTTGTCGGGGCCTCGCTCGGGGTTGTCGCGGCAGAATCCGGTTATTTCAAACGTGTTCGGGAAATCTGTGACCAATATGACATTCTGCTGATCGCCGATGAAATTATGTGCGGCAGCGGGCGTACCGGCACTTTTTTCGCCCATGAGCAAGAGGACTTCCTGCCCGATATTGTTACCTTGGCCAAGGGGATTGCCGGCGGCTACCAGCCGCTTGCCGCAACCCTTGCCCGCGCTCATATCCATGAGACTTTTGTCACCACCGGCAGGGGATTTGACCATGGCCACACCTATGTCGGTCATGCCAGTGCCTGTGCCGCCGGCCTTGCGGTTGTCACGGTTATTGACGATGAAAAGCTGTTGCACAATGTCAGGAAGCAGGGGGATTACCTGCAAAAATCTCTGGAGGCGGCCTTCGGGGATCATCCCCATATTGGCGATATTCGGGGCCGGGGATTATTCCGGGGGCTTGAAATTGTCGCCGACAAAGTAACAAAAACACCGTTTGCGGACGAGAAAAATATCACAAAACGCCTGAAACAGGCAACCATGACCCATGGGTTGATCTGTTATCCCGGTGGCGGCTCACTGCGGGATAACCTCGGCAGCCACATCCTGCTGGCCCCGCCTTTCATTGTCGAGCCCGGTCATATTGATCAGTTGATCGATAAATTACGCGCCATATTTTCAGACATATTGGACAATTAAACAAACTATGACTGCAAATAATAAAGAGCTTTATCCTGATTATAGTATAAGATACCCGGCATGATGTCAGACAGCCCCCTTTCGCCGGAAAAAATCACCGCCCAGCTTGGGTCCATTCTGACCAGTAAAACCTTCCGCAACAAAAACCGTATCCAGCGGTTTCTTGACTATGTCGTCACAGAATATCTCAATGACCATGCCCGCCTGATCAAGGGCTACACGCTTGGACTCGCGGTTTTTGACAAGGATGAAAATTTCGACCCGCAGACGGATGCGATCGTACGGGTGGAAGCGGGCCGTCTCAGGCGGTTGCTCGAACATTATTATATGGAGGAAGGGCGCGACGACCCGATCAGTATTTCCCTGCCCAAGGGATCATATATTCCACAAATCGGCCTGTTAAAAGCCTCCTCGGGCATGGCCCGGAAAGACCCGGTGATTGCCGCCGCCGCCGCGCCGCCAACCGGGCCGGGCATTGCCGTACTGCCGTTTGAAAATCTAAGTGGCGATGCCTCGCAGGAACTATTCTGCGACGGTATCACCGAAGAAATCATCAATCATCTGTTCCTGAGCCCGTCCCTGTATGTCATCTCGCGGCGCACCACATCAAGATATAAAGGCAAAGCCGTTGATATCCGGCTCTTAAGTGCCGAGCTTGAGGCCCATTATATTCTGGAAGGCAGCGTGCGGCAGGCCGGAGAGCAGTTGCGGGTGTCGGCCCGGCTGCTCAATGCCACCAATGCGGCCGTTGTCTGGTCCAAAAATTATGACCGCAAGCTCACCCCGGACAATCTGATTGATGTTCAGGATGAAATCGCGGCCCATGTTGCCGCCACCATCGGCGACACCTATGGTGCCGTCATGCGCACCAGCGCCATTGATATGAAGCGCAGTTCCACCGAATATATGGAAGCCTATGAAAGCGTATTATTGCTCCATGATTATCTGTTTGAGCTGTCGCCGGAAACCCACCTGAAGGCGCGGAATAGTCTGGAAAATGCGGTGAAGATTGACCCTAATTACCCGGATGCGTGGGCGGGTCTGGCCTTCCTCGCCCTTGATGAATATCGCTTCAGCTATAATGTCCGGGCCGATGACCCGCTGGAGCTGGCGCGGACATATGCCGAAAAATCAATCAGCCTGAGGTCAAAATATTCCATTGCCTGGTATGCCATGACCATCATAAATTTCCATAAAGGCAACCTTGAAAAATTCGAGGATAACATCCGGCTTGGCCTTGGTATTGCCCCCAACAGCCCGGCGATCCTTGCCGATAGCGGTCTTTACCTGTGTCTGCTCGGCAAACTGGAAGAAGGGCTGTCGCTGATTAAAAAAGCCATGGACCTCAACCCGCAGCATCCCGGATGGTGCCGGTTTGCCCTGTGTCATGATCATTATATCCGTGATGAATATGATCAGGCGCTTGATCAGATACGCTTTATCGAAACCCCGGACTGGTTCTGGCCCCACGCGCTGCAGGCCATTCTTTACGCCAAGCTCGGCAAGGACAGGGAAGCGGCGGAATCCCGGGCAAATGTCATCCGGCTCTATCCCGATTTTCGCCAGAATGCCGAAAAAGAATGCCGTAAATGGTTCCGGCGCACCCAGGATCTTGATAAATATCTGAACGGCCTGCGCGATGCCGGGCTGGCTGAATAAAAAGACGACCAAAGCCGCCATTTTATCCTGATAGTTGCCTCCTGCGGTCAGGAGCTAATGGTTGCCCCCTGCGGGAGCTATTTGGCGAGAAACGCGGCCTTGGCGGTGCAAAGCTCAATGGTTTCGAGCGTCTGGGCCAGCGCCCGTGACCCACCGGCAATGGATTTAACCCGCGGTTCAAAGAAGGCCTTGACCTGATCCCGCTTTTCAAGGGAACAGAAGCTTTCGGCAAAACGGGGAATCCGCGATTGATTAAACGCCGGAATCCGGGCTTTTACCCCGGAAAAATTCTGCTGGAACCAGACCCAGGCATCCCTGCGCAGGCTATGGTTACCCATCTCAACTGACAGCGCGGTCGGCACTTCATTGGCCCGCATTTTATCACTCAGGATCAGCCCCCGGATTTCGGCACCGAATGTCGCATCACGGGTCGAGGCCATCGCCTGCAACAAGCGCCCCCTGACGGCACCATCGGTGGATTTCAGGTAAAGATCAAGCAGATGGCGGCCAAAAGCCGGCCCGATATCCTCGACCCCGACAATCAGCGCCCGCGCTATCAGATTGCTATCCACGAGATCGGCATGAATGCGGCCATCTGCCCCAAAGCCGACATAACGTCTGGCCATGGTGGCAAGCTTGGCCCGAAGCGGTTTATCCTGACCAATGAAGGCCAGATGACCAACCAGCGCCCGACGCAGATTAATGATGTCACCATCGTCTCCCGCTCTGGTCTTAAAGCCAATAGCGGCCAGTTTCGCCCGGTATAATTTACGCGACAGCGCCGATATTTTTGCCTTTTCCGCCGCTGTTTCTGCAACTTTTTCATACATGAAACGGAGCGGTTTCATCGGCGCGATCGCCACCCGGTACGACGGTGATTCAATCACGGCCGGGGCGATCGCCATCAATGCCGCAAAGCTCATTTTACCGGCATCCATTGCCGCGGTAAAGCTGTCGATCACTGATAACATGCTGTCTGTTGACAGGTTATTCTGATAATTGAACAGTCTGGACCAGTCCTCGGTACTCAGGGCATAACGATAATATCCAGCCCCGTTCAGATCAGGCATCACATAATCCACCGGCCCGGTTTCCGACCCGGATTCCGGCAGGGTAATGGTGGCATTTTTATGATCCAGCACCGTGCAATATTTATGGGCAACGCCGTCAATTCCATAACCAAAACAGACCGGAATTTTCCAGATCTTGTCCCGGTCGCCCTTTGAGCCGAGCGGCAGGTAACGGGACTGGCTGATCGCAAGGACGGTTTTGCCACCTTTGAGCGATCTGGTTATGTCAAGATAGGGAATCCCCGGCTGATCAAGAAAACTGTTGAACACCGCCTTGACTGCTGTCATCGGCACCCTGTCTGATTTTTCCCCGACCGCGGTGATAAAGTCATCCGAGGAGGCGTTTTTAAAGGCAAACCGGGTTAAATAATTATGGAGACCGGCGCGAAATTCCTTGCGCCCCATAAAAGATTCAATCATCGCCAGCACGCCTGCGCCTTTTTTATAGGTGATGCCGTCAAAGGCACCGACAATATCATCATTGCTCAGGATTGGCTGACGGATCTGCCGGGTGCTGACCAGACTATCCTCGGTCATGGCATCAAGCGAGCCGCGCAATATACCCTGCCTGAATTTCTTTTTCGGCATGATATTATCCAGCGCCGTTTGCGACATCCATGTCGCCAGAGCCTCATTAAGCCAGATGTCATTCCACCATTTCGGGGTTACCAGATCACCAAACCACTGATGGGACATTTCATGGGCATGAACCTCCATATAGCGTTTTTTCGCGGCCTGAGAGGAATTTTCGTCCAGCAGCAGCAGTTGTTCACGGTAAGTAATCGCACCGGCATTCTCCATCGCGCCGTAGGCAAAATCCGGCACCGCCAGAATATCCAGTTTTTTATAGGGATAGGGTATCCGGAGGTAATCTTCCAGAGCCGTCAGAATCTGGCCGGTATGCTTCAGGGCGTAGGCCAGTTTTTTGCCCTTGCCCTGGCTCGCAATCCCGCGCAGCCCGACCGTCCGGTCGCGAACTGCGGTTTTGGGCAAATCCGACCATTTTAAAATTTCAAACGGTCCGACCGCAAACGCCACCAGATAAGTCGGCAGCGGTTTGGTCGGGGCAAATGTCACTGTAGTCAAGCCGTCGCCCAGATTTCTACGGCTGGTTTCAGGCGTATTGGCCACCGCCTTCATGCCGGTGGGGATGGTCAGGCTGAGGTCAAACGGCACCTTGAAACCCGGTTCGTCAAATCCGGGAAAAGCCCGCCGGGCATCAATGGCCTCGAACTGGGTATAAATATAATCATTGCCGCCGTCTTTCACCCGGTAAATACCCTCAAGCGCGTCACTGATCCGGCCCTGATAGCTGATTTCAAGTTTCGCTTTACCCGGTCCGACCGGTGCGGCAAAGTCAAGTCTGGCAATGCCGGTCGGGTCAACCTGTTTATAGCTTGCGGCAACCGTTTTGCCATTTGCCAGCTTGAGTTCAGCAGAGCTTACCGTCATATTCTGGCCATCAATCCACATATAATCCGTGGTGACATCAAAGGTCAGGTCAATCGTAACCCTGCCGCTGAACACCCGGTCTTTCGGAATGATTTTCAAATTGAGCCGATAATGATCCGGGCGAATGGTTTTTGGCAGTTGCCCCTTTGGTATTGCCCGGGGATAGTCGGAAACGGCCAGCGTTTTCTGTTGTTCCGCCGGGCCACAGCCGGACAAAAGGCCCGAGAAAAGAACAGCCACTATGATGACCGCAATCCGTGAATAAATTTTCAGCATTTAACGTATCCCGTATGATAAAATATTTTTCGGCGCCCGCTCTTTTGCACAAGGTACAAGAACAAAAAAATATATCAAACCCTTTTACGGCTTTTCTTATTTTCCATGACGCTATAGACTCGCCCCGTCTGTCACACAGGAAACGGATAAAATGAAATTACACAACTTCGGAACCGCCGGAGATGGCTAGAAAAGCGCTTTTGATCAGTGGCCGGGAATCCGAGACTGTCAGTACGCTGGCAAGAAACCTGATTCATGCCGGCGGCCTCAGCCTTTTTGCCCGACAGATGAAACAGATGAAGGCCATCGGCATTGAGGAAATGCATGTGGTAACGGACTGGTTTACCAGCGATTTTGAGACTGAAATCCTGAAATGCGACACCCGCCCGCAAAGAATTTTCCTCCATAATACCAAAGACGCCCCGGTGCAGCTTCTTGATCATAATAACAGCGGGGACAGCTGGTTTCTGATTGAAGAGGGGGTAATTCTGGATGACCGCATTATTAATCATGTTGCCGGTCACCCTGCCGCCACCGTCATCAGTTTCATCGGACAGAATGAATTTCTCTCGTCCTGTACCGCGCTCGGCATGACGCTGCAACTGGACGGCCATAATGGCTATTTCGGCTCCATTGCCAAAATATCAAGCACAAGCTTTGCCGCCAATATTCGCAAGCTCAACAGTCTGGATGGGCTGCAGAACGCCGTAAAGGCCCTGTCGCGGGCCAGTGATTGTAAAATTGTCCCGGTGACAGAAACCCCGCTTTATCTTGCCCGCCGTGAGCGTTCTGTGGATCTGCTCTGGTTCCCGCTGCGCCGACGTGAAGACGGCCCCGGGGCCACAGACAGGCTGCTAAAATTTTTCCAGAACGACCTGTTGGACTGGCCGGCACGCTATCTTTACCAGCCGCTCGAAAACGTCATCGTCAAATATCTGTGTAAATGCCCGGTCAGGCCGCTTTATGTCATGATCGTTACCGGCTTGCTGGCTTTATATGTCCTCGCGCTTTTCTGGAGTGGCCATACCCTGACGGCACTGGCCGGAGCCTATAGTGTCAGCATCCTGTACGGCGTCGGCGACAAGCTTGGCCGGTTAAAAATATCGCCCGCAAAATCCGGACCGAAATTCCGGTTAAATTCATGGCGGCTGATCCGTTTCCTTGAAAATATGATAGAGTATGGCTGGTATTTTGCCATTGCCGCCTATTTATCAACCCTGTATGGGCCGATTCCGCTGATTATGGTGGCCGCACTTATTCTGTTCCGGCTGGCCGATGAAATCCAGATGGCCGCTTTTTACCGGATAACAGGCCGTCATATTGGCACAACAACCGGCTTTGACCGAAAATTTCACCTGATCGCCGGTGGGCGCAACGTCCAGATGTGGATTTTACTGCCTTTTGCTATCTTCAATCTTTGGTATACGGGCTTTGGTTTTATCTGTATCTATGGCACAATAACTTTCTTTATTCATCAGGGAAGAATCATGTATCACCTCAAAAATCCAACGACGGCCAACGGTATTATATTAGCAGAAAACTTCAAAGAAAATAAAACCTTATAGAAACGACAGCTTATGTCAGAAACTGCAAAGCGTACCCGTGAAACCGAAGAATTCACTAATCTCTATTTCATTCACCCCCTTAGCGCAAAACTGGTTTCCCGACTGGTTAACACAAAAATTACCCCTAATATGGTGTCCCTGACCGGAATGATATTCGGCATTGTGGCAGGCTTTGCCTATTATTATTACCAGACACCTTCTATGGCCATTGCCGGCTTTATCAGTATGATCATATGGCATATTCTTGACGGTGCCGATGGCCAGCTCGCCCGGCTGACCGGCAAATTCTCAGAGGCTGGCAAGATGCTTGACGGCATGTGCGATTATGTTGCCTTTGCCAGCGTTTATATCGGTATAGGGATTATGCTGTCGCAGCAGACTCATGCCGCAATATGGCCGGTTATTCTGGTTGCCGGTTTCTGCCATGCGCTGCAATCAAGTGCCTATGAATTGCACCGCAACGAGTATGATTTCTGGGGATATGGCAAGGAAGGCGCAGCGTTGCCGGAAATAACCCGAATAGTCGCCGACATCCGGGGAAAGTCCTTTTTCTCTTCCCTCCTGAACAGGGGATATGTCGGCTATGTCTGGGTGCAGCGACGAATTTCCGGCATCGACCGCAACTTTCGCCGGGATTTGAGGGAGGCCTTAAAAAATAATCCTGACAAAACGACTGAAATCAGGGCATTATATCGGGAGGTCTTTACCCCTGCGCTTAAAGTCTGGACAGTTATGAGTGCCAATTACCGAACCATAACCATCTTTATCGCCGCCATCGCCGGGCAGCCAATATATTTCTTCTGGCTTGAGATTGTCGTCCTCACCCCGGTTCTGGTCCTGCTGATCCGCAGGCTGCGGCGCTCAAACCGGTTATTTTCATTACGCCTGAAGGAAATTCTTTAACCCATGAAACTAAAATCAGCAAAAATATTACCCGATATTCTTACTTTGGACAGCGATCAACAGAATGAGCTGCTGTCATCCTACCGCGACAGTATTGACAATATTGATGCCGCCCTTATTCATATGCTGGCGGAACGGTTTAAAATTACCCAGCAGGTGGGGAAATTCAAGGCGAAATTCGGCCTGCCACCCGCCGATAAAATTCGTGAGCAAAAACAGATCGACCGCTTGCGGACATTGTCGGAAGAGGCCAAGCTTAATCCGGATTTCTCCGAAAAATTTCTCCATTTTATCATTACTGAAGTCATCCGTCACCACGAACAGCTGCGCGACAACCATGAGTAACCCCCGTCCCCGCCGCCAACAGAGGGTCGGAACAAATTTAAAAAACGCTTGGGGTTTTATCTTATTATATGTATTCTCATGCAATAATCAAAGCTCTGTTCCCTAACCGGATAATATTATCCAGAGCCGTAACCGGGACAGAAAATGAATACGGTACAGAAAATAAATACAGAAAATAAGTACAGAAAATAAATAAAAGGGAAGTTTTATGAGTGAGGCCCAACAAGAGCAGACCAAGGCTCATCATGTAAAATGGTCATCGGGTTCAGCCTTTCTGATGGCCTCAATCGGGGCTGCGGTCGGTCTCGGCAATCTGTGGCGCTTTCCCTATATTACCGGGGAAAATGGCGGCGGTGCCTTTGTCCTGATCTATATCGCTTTTGTGATTATCATCGGTATTCCGCTGATCATGGCGGAACTCGCGCTTGGCCGGGCCGGAAAAATGAGTGCCATCGGCACCATGACCATAATGGTTCGGCAGGGTCATAGCCCGTTCTGGAAAATAATTGGCTGGCTCAGTATTCTGGTGCCGCTGATGGGCCTGACCTATTATAGTGTCGTTGCCGGCTGGTCACTGGATTATATCGTCAAAGCGCTCATGGGAAGTTTTTCCGGCATCGATGCCACCGGTTCCAAGGCGATGTTTCAAAGTCTGCTTGACAGTTGGCCGCAGCTGACGCTATGGCACAGCGTCTATATGGTTTCAGTCATTGTCATTGTGTCCATGGGGGTCAAGGCCGGGCTTGAATCCACCGTTAAAATCATGATGCCGGCGTTGTTTATCATCCTGGCCATCCTGTCGGTTTATGCGATGATAACCGGTGACGGCAGCCGCGCCTTCGCCTTCCTGTTCAGCCCGGATTTCTCCAAAATTACCCCGCAGGCGGTGCTGATGGCCTTTGGTCAGGCGCTGTTTTCACTGGCAATCGGGGTCGGGGCGCTGATCACTTACGGTGCCTATCTGCCGGACAATGTCTCGCTGCCAAAAGCGGCCGCGGTCATCGCCATTGCCGATACCCTTGTCGCGCTGCTCGCCGGATTTACCATTTTCCCGATTGTGTTTGAATATCATCTGGCCCCGGCCGAGGGTCCGGGGCTTATCTTTACCACGCTGCCGGTTGCTTTCGGCCAGATGCCGGGCGGGCAGGTTTTTGGCGTGCTGTTTTTTCTGCTGCTGGCTTTTGCCGCCTTCACCTCGTCGCTGGCGATGCTGGAACCGGCAATTGCCTGGTTTGAGGACAAGGGAAAATCCCGGGTTTTGACCTCCTGGGCCACCGGCACCGGGGCGTGGGCGGTCGGGCTGATCATGCTGCTGTCATTCAATGTACTCTCGAACGTCAAGCCACTCAGCTTTATCGGCCCGCTGGCAGGCAAAAACCTGTTTGGCATTATGGATTTCGTCGTCGCCAATGTCATGCTGCCGATCAATGCGCTGATGCTCGCCCTGTTCACTGGCTGGGCGATGTCACGCAAACTGGTCAGCGAGCAGATCGACTATCCCCTGGGCAGCCGGGGATTCCTGTTGTGGCAAACCACGATGAGATATATCGCCCCGGTGGCGATCTCGGTCGTGGTTTACATGATGATCTTCGGCGATCCGGTGGTGCAGATCATCGGCCTGATCAAAAAGCTGTTCGGATAAATCCTATGTCAGCCCGCTGGTCATAATCGCCGACAGACGGTGGGCGAAAGCCACCGGGTCTTCCGGCATCTCGCCTTCCATAATCCGCGCCTGATCAAATAATAACCGGGCGGTATCCTTGAGCACGTCAACGGAATTTTCCTTGACTGCCGCAGCGGCAATGGCCTTGATCAGGGCGTGGTCGGCGTTAATTTCCAATACCCGGGGCGTGGTCTGGTCCAACTGCTGATGCTGCTTGAGGATATGTTGCAGATGGATATCCATATCGCCGTCATCGGCGACCAGACAGACCGCACTGTCGGTCAGCCGGCTGGACAGGCGGACATCCTTGACCGAGCCGTCGAGGCTGGTTTTCAGCACCCCGATCAGCGCATCAATTTCCGGGGTGGTTTTGCTGCTGTCATCCTTACCGTCAGCGCCGTCCTTCTTATCCTCAAGATCGGCAACCCCGCGGGTCACTGACTGGAATTTTTTATCCTTATATTCCGGCACCATCTGCAACCAGAAATCATCGACCGAATCGGTGAGGAAAATGACCTCGATCCCTTTGGCGCGAAAGCCTTCCAGTTGCGGCGAGCGTTTTGCCGCCGCCAGATTGTCACCGGTGATATAATAGATATTTTTCTGATCATCCTTCATCCGGCCAACATAATCATCAAGGCTTTGCAGGCCGTCCGCAGTCGTGGTTTCAAACCGGGTCAGCGCCAGCAATTGATCCCGGCGTGAGAAATCCTCGTAAATACCCTCTTTCAGCACCGCGCCAAAGGCGTGCCAGAATGCGGCATAGGCCTCAGGGTCCTTTTTCGCCTTCTTTTCCAGTTCGGTGAGGATTTTTTTGGTAACTGCCGTCCGGATTTTAGTCAGCACCGGATTATTCTGTAACATCTCCCGGCTGATATTGAGCGGCAGGTCCTCACTGTCAACAATGCCACGCATAAAGCGCAGATAGCCCGGAATCAGGTCTTCACAGTCATCGGTGATAAAAATCCGTTTAACATAAAGTTTGGCCCGTGCCTTGCGTGCCGGATCAAACAGATCCATTGGCGGCTGGCTCGGGATAAACATCAGCACCGCATATTCAATCACCCCTTCGGCCCGGTAATGCAGCGTCAGCCACGGGTCATCCGTCGCATGACCGACATGGTGATAGAATTCGGTATATTGTTCGGCGGTAATTTCCGATTTTGGCCGGGTCCACAGCGCTATCCCCTCATTTATCTTATCGGATTTTTCTTCGCCGTCTTTGGTCGTCACCAGCGTGATCGGCAGCGCGATATGATCGGAATAGGTTTTAATGATGGTGCGGATACGGTATTCTTCCAGAAATTCTGTGGCATCTTCCTTGATATGAATGATAATATCGGTACCCCGGCCCGCCCGCGTTGCCGGGGACAGGCTGTATTCACCGATACCGTCCGATTGCCAGCACCAGCTTTCATCCGTCCCGGCCTTGTGGCTGATGACCTTGACGTTATCGGTGACCATGAACACGGAATAGAAGCCAACCCCGAACTGGCCGATCATCTTGACATCTTCTGCCTTGTCACCCTTCTTATCCCCCTGGCCATCCTTATTTCCCTTGGATGCCGCCGTCATTTTTTCGATGAAAGCGGACGAGCCGGAGCGGGCAATGGTGCCAAGGTGAGAGACCAGATCATCATGCGACATGCCGATACCATTATCGGACAGAGTCAGGGTGCCAGCCTCGCTATCAAGGGTGATCGTCAGCTTGAAGTCCGGGTCATCCTTGATCAGTTCCGGCAGGGTCAGGGCCTCGAAGCGCAGCCGGTCACAGGCATCGGAGGCGTTGGAGATCAGCTCCCGCAGGAAAATTTCCCGTTCGGAATAAACCGAATGAACCATTAAATGAAGCAGTCGTGACACTTCAGCCTGAAAATTATGTTTTTCCACCTTGTCAGGATTGGAGACGGTATCTGTTGTCATGCTTTTCTACACCTTGGTATATAAATTCTACTTTCATGACAGATATGGCTCGTAGCCCATGAAATTCAAGAGGATAAAGATAAAAGATCACGGATTATTACCGCTTCGGTTACCAGCGCTCTAGCCGCGCGGCCTGATCACCTTGCCCAAACCGCCGAACAGATTATCCATGCGCCGAACCCAGTGATAAAGCGGCTCATCTGCATTAACAAGCGTTACCGAACTGACGCCTCTTGCCCACTGAAACAGACCATACAGGATATAATCGACATAGGCCGGATGGTCGCCGCTCAGGAAATCCTGCGCTTTCAGAATGCTGTTACATGGCCAGAGCTGCTTGTGGAATATAGCGAGATTTTCTGACTGACGGTCATGGGCCGCCTCCAGACTCTTGCCGAGGCGCGCCTCGCGGGAGCGGCGGAAATACTCCCGGTCCCGGTCATCAAGGCAGGTAAAAATATCATAGGCCAATGCCTGAAACAGCGGAATAACCAGCGTATAAAAACTGCTGAAATGAAAGAAACTGGCATAGGCCTTACCCGCTGCGCCGCCGAAAAGCGATGGCCGGTCCGGAAAATTATCCTCCAGATAGCAGGCAATATCCCAACTGTCGGTAATATAGTTGCCGTCATGTTCGAGAATCGGCACGGTTTTGGCTGTACAGAAATCCAGTTTGGGAATTTCGGTAAAAATCAGCGGCACCATTTCTACCGGCAGTGCTTTGTGGCCAAGCGCCATCCGCGTCCGCCAGACATAGGGACTGAAGCCCTGAGTCCTGTCCGTGCCAACAAGTTCATATAATTTCATGGGAAACTGCCCTCCGCCAAAAACAGCAAGCTTATCAGAAGCGGGGAAGAATGGCCAGCTACCAGAAAAATACGGGGTGGAAGAGGGAGTATATATTATTTTTCCGGCAACTGGCCAAGGGGATTTAGCAACTACGGAGTATAGAGAGACATTGCGGCAGAAGTGAGAACAGAATAAGGCAATATTGTGGCAAAACACACGTTATCGCGCCCGCCCGCCCCTTATCCCGCTGACGGCCGCCTTGGCGGTTTCAGGATGGTATCGCGACCGTCCATTGTCGGGTCGGTATCGGGATAGTCCAGCATATAATGCAAGCCCCGGCTTTCAGTCCG
>JAADGA010000157.1:4581-5930 GCA_013152615.1 Alphaproteobacteria bacterium | reverse complement strand
CTGGAAAAGGGCTGCCATGTTCTGTGCGAGAAACCGCTGACCACCTCGGTCAAAGATGCCGAAAGGATTATCCTCAAGGCGCAACAATGCGGAAAAGTCCTGTTCCCCTGCCATAATTATAAGCATGCCCCCGTTATAAAAACCATTCGCGAGGTCATTGCCTCGGGCCGGATTGGCAAAATTAGCGCAGCAACCATCAGCACTTACCGCAATACCCATGCTCTGGGCCAGGAGGACTGGCTGCCGGACTGGCGCCGAAGGTCGGAATTAAGTGGTGGCGGTATCGGCATGGACCACGGCTTTCACAGCCTTTATCTGTTATTTGAATGGTTGGGAGATTATCCCGTTTCGGTGACCGCAAGTGGATTTAACCTGATCGGTGGCGATTTTGATACCGAAGATAATTTCAATGCTGTTTACGAATTTCCCAACGGGCTGGCCACGGTCCACCTGACCTGGACAGCGGGGGTGCGCAAGGTAATCTATACCCTGCAAGGGGAAAAGGGAGCAATTACCATTGACGATGACCAGATGGAACTTGCCCTGCTGAAGAAAGAAAACCGCAAAACCAGCAATCATAAAGCAAGCTGGCAGATCGAAAAAAGCACCATTGCCTCAAACTGGATGGATTCAAGCCATGTCAATTGGTTTAATTCTATGTTTGACAAATTTAAAGCAGCTATCTATGACAACAATATTCTAAATGAGGACATCCGGGATGCCTATCATTGTATTAATTCGATTATGGCGGCGTATAAATCCATAGAGAATTGTTCAAAAAAAGTTATTCTGGAAAATAATTTCTTGCAGGAAAGCTGAGCTTAACCATAGCCGGCTTTGCCCCAACAACAGGTATCAGAACAGTAGCCATGACAGGGATACGTCAACCGCAGAACCAGAAAGCCCGGCTGGTCTCTCCGTCAATTCCCGGGCCATTGAGTAGGTCCCTGCGCGCACAGGAAGACAAGCTGCTGGCCCATGGGCTGCAAGGCTTTGCCCTGAAGTCCGGAATCGTTGTTGATGAGGCGCGGGGTAATATTATCCGCGATGTCGATGGTAATGAACTTCTGGATATTATCGGCGGGATCGGGGTCAACGGCCTTGGTCATTCACACCCAAAATATATTGAAGCCCTGCAACACCAATTACGCAAAGCCAGCGTCGGCAGCTTTACCTCAAAAGTACGCCTGCAATTACTGGAAAAACTGAATGAAAATAAACTGGGGGATCTGTCCCATCTGCAACTTTATTCCAGTGGTGCCGAGGCCGTCGAATCTGCGTTAAGATTGGTGCGGAACCATACCGGAAAGCATGAGATCGTCAGTTTTTCCGGTGGCTTTCATGGTAAA
>JAADGA010000157.1:0-4542 GCA_013152615.1 Alphaproteobacteria bacterium | reverse complement strand
TAATTTCAAGAATGGCTTCGGACCGTTCATGCCGGGGAATCATATCGTCCCCTACGCTAATCCCTATCATCCGCCCAAAGGGGCGACGGCGGAAAATTGTGCGGAAATCTGTATAGAAATTGCCCGCGAGCAGTTGAGGAGCAATTCTTCCGGCGGCATTGCCGCTTTTCTGATCGAACCCTGTCAGGGCACGGCTGGCAATGTTATTCCGCCGGATAATTTCCTGCCAATGGTGTGTGATCTCGCCAAAGAATTCGATGCGCTGGTTATCGCCGATGAAATGATCACCGGCTTTGGTCGCACCGGTCGCTATTGGGGCTGCGATCATTCCGGCATTATTCCGGATATCCTGACCGTCGGCAAGCAATTTGGCGGTGGTTTCCCGCTGAGTGGTGTTATTTCAACCGAAAAAATAACCTCGACCAAACCGTGGGGAAACCCGTCCGGTTCCTCGTCGAGTTATGGTGGCAATCCACTGGCCGCCGCCGCCGCCCATGCGTCCCTGTCTATCATTGAACAAGAAGATCTTGTGAAGAATTCCCGGGAGACCGGTCAATATTTTCTTGAAAAAATTAGCCATTTTAAGGAAAAATATTCCTTTATCGGCGATGTTCGGGGCCGGGGATTGTTGTTGGCCATCGAAATGGTGGCTGACAAGGAGACCAGAGAACCATTATCCCTTGACATAACGAACCGTATTTTTAATGAATTTCTACAGAAAGGCCTGCTTACCATGGCCTATACTGCCCGGTTCAGGATTCAGCCGGCGATGACAATCGACCGGGGTACGATTGATAATATTGTTACCATTATGGAAGATGTCTTCCAGATAACGGAAGAAAAATACCTGTAATGAAAATAGCCGGAATATATCGGGAGAAGAGATTCTCCAATCGGGCGGTTGATGCCGATAAAGCGATAATGGATAAAGCCTTGTCA
Organism: Alphaproteobacteria bacterium; assembly: GCA_013152615.1. Taxonomy (GTDB): domain Bacteria; phylum Pseudomonadota; class Alphaproteobacteria; order Sphingomonadales; family Emcibacteraceae; genus Paremcibacter. The sequence goes on along the minus strand of JAADGA010000157.1, from coordinate 3,603 downwards.
TGTCTGAGGCAAAAGGTAAAGCCATCGACAGAAATTGATGTCTTCCAGGCCGAAGAAGGGATAAGCCTGTCCCATTTATCGGGCCATGACTGTGTTCTGTCCATGGCCGAGCATGACGGGGTCTTGACCCAGTTACAACAGATGGCAAACAATGGTGTGACCGTCCTTAACAGCGTCACATCCATTCAAAACTGCTATCGTCAACGGCTGTCCGAGATTTTGGGTAAGGGCACTGCGAAGCGGGATAACCTGTTCTATCCGCACTATGTTGTCCTCAGTACAACCGACGAAATTCCGGAAAATCTGCCGTTCCATGATGGTTTCTGGGTTAAACGCGGTGATTTTCACGCGATCCGGGATAATGATGTCCAGTTTGTGGCGGGCCCCGCCGCCCTCGCCCGGGAAATGCAGGACTATGCCGCCCGTGGCATCAGCCATGTGGTCTGTCAGGAAAATATTACCGGTCATATCATAAAATTTTACGGCGTCGGCAACCGGTTTTTCTCTCATCGCTATATGGGGATGACCGGACCGGACCGTTATCACCTGCCCGCGGGACAGCAACCGGATGACCTTGACCTTGACGCCATCAGGAAAAACGCCTTTATCGCGGCTCAAAAACTGGGGCTTGTTATTTACGGCGGCGACTGTATCGTTGATGCTCACGGAAAATTACACTTTATTGATGTCAATGACTGGCCGTCATTCAGGACCTGCGCGGATGAGGCGGCGATTGCGATATCAGACCATGTCATCGATCTTTTCACCAGGCTCTCTATTGCATCATGACCCTTGCCGCCCTTGTCAAAGAATATAAATCCAGCATAAAAAGCCGGGACACCGAGGAAAAGCTTGATCTTGTGCTGTATCGGCCCCTCGGTTTTATCATTGCCAAAATTTCTCATATTCTGGGGCTTACCCCAACGATGCTGTCAATCGCCGGGGTGATTTCAGGATTGGGCGCGGCCTGGTTTTATCTGGATGTGAATAATACGTCGTCTCTGGTGGTGGCATCACTGCTGTTTATCCTGTCGGGCATATTTGACAGTTCCGATGGCCAGCTTGCCCGAATATCCGGTCAGTCAACCCGGCTCGGCATGATTCTAGACGGGATCTGCGACTCGCTGGTTATGATATTGGTCTATATCGCCGCCTCCCTGCCGTTTATACAGCATTATGGCTGGCCATTCATATTCTTTACCCTCGGCGCGTTATTCCTGCATTCAAGCCAGAGTTCGCTGCTTGATTTTTACCACCGGGAATATCTTTATTTTGGTTATGGCAAGACTGAGAATGATGCTTACTGGAACCCGACCATTAAGGAAGCGAGAACCGGCATCAGCCAATCTTCCCGCCCCATTGAGACATTATTCCGCAAGCTCCATTTCAACTGGGTCCGGGAACAGCAAATCCTGACAACCCGGGACAATGAAGCCAGATTCAGCATGCGTAAAATTCTGCTCGGCCCGGATGAGCAGAAAAAAGACCAGTTGAAACAGACCTACCGCAAGCATAACCTGGCGTTATTGACTTTCTGGCGGTTGCTGGGGCCAAATTTTCATATCATTATGATGATAATATTTATTTTCCTGCACCGGTTTGACCTTTATTTGCTATTAGTGGACTATATTGCGCTTAATCTGGTGATAATAGTGGCGGGAAAAATACAGAAGCGTCAGGATGACAAAATGTTACGTATACTTGGATTGAAAGCGGTCTGATGAAGGCGGGTATTCTGGCCGCAGGCGAAGGCAGTCGTTTGCAAACGGTTGCCACCTGTAAACCACTGGTCAATGTCGGCGGAAAAATATTGTTTGAACGAACAATAAATTATCTGGCCGAATTTAATATCGACCGGATTATGGTAATTTTTAACGAAGACGAACGGAAAATGGATTTTTCGTTATTGCCCTCACTTTTCCAGCCCAATGTTGATCATTTTTTCAAAAGCACCCCAAGCTCCCTGCATTCCCTGTATGAAGTCATGCGGCGATCCGAGCTGAAAGCAGGGGAGCATATTTTTGTCATGATGGTCGATGCCATCATTCATCAGCAGGATTTTGACAATTATTTGATGTCCTGCCGGAAATTGCCGCCGTCACAATCCTCTGTTCTGATCACCTCTTATGTCGAGGATGAAAAACCGCTTACCGTGGCCCTTGGTGCCAATGGCCGGGTGGCGGCGTTTCAGGTCCCCGCCGGTCCCGAGGTGCCGATCACCTCCGGCATCTATTGTTTCAGTGCCGATACCCTGCCGGTCCTGACCGGATGCGTAGAGCGAGGGGAGCAGAAAATGCGCAACTTCCTGAAGCATCTTGTGGAGCAGGGTCATATTATTCACACATTTCTGGTCGACAAGACTCTGGATGTTGACCGACCGGAAGACATTGCAAGTGCCGAAAAGTTTCTTGAACTGGACCCGCAGCAATGAACAGAATACTCACCACTAAATGGATAATATTTGATTTTGGCGGCTGCCTCGATTCTGACGGCATCCATTCGAGACGGCTTTTCTTTCAGGCGTTCCGGCTTCAGGGGCTGATCGCCGAAAACCAGTGGGATATATTTCAGGACGCCTATAGCAGGATGGATCAAAATCTGGTGCGGGACGGCCTGAATGACGGGCAGAACCTGCCACAGATGAATGACCTTATTTGCCGGATGATTGCACAATATCTTGACCTGTCCGACCGGGAGGCCGTCGGCAGGGCTATTGATGAGATCACCCGGAAACAGGCCTGCTGTCTGAACCGGAACAAGACAATCCTTCTCACCCTGAAAACCAGCTTCAATCTGGCGGTTATTTCCAATTTTTATGGTAATCTGGATACTGTTTTAAAAGAATTCGGACTTTATGACTTGTTTGAATTTATTATTGATTCACATCATGCGGGGTTTCAGAAGCCCGATCCACGTATATTTGAGCAGGCGATAAAATTAACCGGAGAAGCCAGCAGTTCCCTTTGTTTTATCGGTGATAATCCCGATCGTGATATCGAGCCAGCCCGAACTCTCGGCATGAAAACAATTCTGATACATGACCGGGAAATTGCCCGCAATGATGGCGGAGCAGATTATAAAATCCGCTCACTTCCTGAAATTTTGACATTAACCAGCCTGAATCCGGCCTGAACAAGGAATAGAAGTGAGTAAGAACAGCCATAAACTACACTTGATTTTTGATCTGGACGGGGTGATATATCATGGCGACCGGGCCAATCCCGGCGCGGTTGAAGTGCTGAACTGGGTGCAGGAGCAGGCTATCCCCTATCATTTCCACACCAATGCCGGACAGCGAACCCGTGAGGAAATCCGGACCAAGCTGGCGTTGCTGGATATTCACTGTAGCACCAGCGATATTACCACCGCTTCGGAAACCGTTGCCGCCCTTGTCAGGGCCGACTTCCCGGATATTAACTCTGTTTATACCATCGGTGGTGGTACCGGTCTGCGTCACGAGCTTGAACTGCTTGATATTGAACCGCTGGCGATCGAAGATGTAAATATTGCTGAAATCGGAGTAGGCCCCCCCCGCCCGCTGGTCATTGGTTTAACCAGAGATTTTAATTACGGGATGGTGTCAAAACTTCTGCTGATGGAGAA